>CAKMPG010000186.1:0-10895 GCA_927911355.1 Streptococcus mitis
CCTTCTTTACTTCCTTTTCGGATACCGAATCCTTGGAAACTGCTACAACTTCTGCCTGCAAAATTCGTTTCCTTGACAGGTGTTTGTGGAGCTGGCTTTAGCAGGAAAAATCCTCCGACAAGTAATCCCAGACCAGTACAGATAACAATGATTTTATACTCTTTGATTTTCTCGATAATTACTTCCATATTTTCTCCTCTCTTAGATTATTCGTAAGAGGAAGAAAAAACAGTTGAAAATTTTCTTCTCAACTGCTTATTTATATGTAAAATAGTCTTCCTTGGTCAAGACATAATGAACTCTTGTAACGATTCGGCCTTCTTCATGCTGGTCCATACAAGCATATGGTTCTTCATGGGAAAAGCGCATGCCTGATTTCTCCATGACCTTGCCAGATGCGGGATTATCCTTATCGTGAAGGGCGGTCAACTTGTTCATTCCAACCTTCTCAAAAGCAAGCTCAATCACGGCACGATTGGCTTCTGTCGTCAAACCTTGATTCCAATATTTTTTATTGATAATGTAACCAATAGCTGCCCTCTTAAGAGCAGGATCAATCTTGTGCAAATCAATGGTACCGATAAACTGAGCATTGCTTTTTAGTTCTATTCCCCAGCGCCCCAAGGGATTGGCCAAGTAGAACTGAGCAATGTTATTCTTGGTTTCTTCTAAATTTTGATTGGTTGGAAAAGTGTAGCGTGTATTTTCTCTGTCTGAAACATACTCAAACATAGCTTCTGCATCGTCCAAGGTTACAGGTCGGAGCAATAAACGCTCAGTCTCCACTATTGGATACTGAGCTAGTTTTAAAAAGATTGATTCCATACGTTTCTACCATTCAAAAGTATTTTCTATCAGTCTAGCATAAAAAAGAAGTTACAACAAGTTTTTCTTGCTTTTTAAAGCGGTTTCATATAGAATAAAATCATCACCTTATTTTATAGATAATTGTGATAAATCATTTACAACCCGTCAATAGAAAGGGAGTTTTTCTCTATGTTAATCGGAATTCCAAAAGAAATTAAGAATAATGAAAACCGTGTTGCCCTCACACCTGCTGGTGTCCACAGCTTAGTCGGTCGTGGTCATCGCGTCCTAATCGAAACAAATGCTGGTCTCGGTTCTGGCTTTACTGATGCTGACTATCAAAAGCAAGGAGCTGAGATTGTTGCTACTGCTGGTGAAGCCTGGGTTGCAGAGTTAGTCGTGAAAGTAAAAGAACCATTAGCTTCTGAATATGGTTACTTACGTGACGACCTGCTTCTCTTTACCTACTTGCACATGGCCGCAGCGCCTGAATTAGCAGATGCTATGCTAGCAGCAAAAACAACAGGGATTGCCTATGAAACTGTTCGTGATTCCCAAGGTCAGTTACCACTCCTCGTTCCTATGAGTGAGGTTGCAGGCCGTATGGCAGTCCAAATCGGAGCTCACTTCCTAACCAAACAAGCAGGAGGTTCTGGCGTCCTACTGGGTGGTGTACCGGGTGTACCTAAAGGGAAAGTAACCATCATCGGTGGCGGTGTCGTAGGGACCCATGCTGCCCGCATCGCTTTAGGATTGGGAGCGCAAGTGACCATCCTTGATATCAGTGCTAAACGTCTCTCCGTTTTAGAGGAGGTCTTTGGCCACCAAATTCAAACTCTCATGTCCAATTCATTCAACATCGAAGCCAGTGTGAGAGATGCGGATGTGGTAATTGGAGCGGTTCTCATCCCTGGTGCCAAAGCACCGAAATTGGTGACAGATGAGATGGTCAAACAAATGCGTCCAGGCTCTGTCATCGTTGACGTTGCTGTTGACCAAGGTGGCGTTATCGAAACGGCTGACCGTGTGACCACGCACGATGAGCCTGTTTATGAAAAACACGGTGTTCTCCACTATGCCGTTGCTAATATTCCTGGTGCGGTTGCTCGCACTTCAACCATCGCCCTAACCAATGTCACTCTTCCTTATATCGAAGCTTTGACAGAAAAAGGATTCGCACAAGCAATTTCTGAAGATGAGGGCTTGCGCCAAGGTGTTACCACTTATCAAGGTTACTTAACCAGTCTTCCAGTAGCCCAAGGTCTCGATAAAAAACATAGTCCAATTGACGAACTAGTATAAACAATCTAATTATCAGATAAAAGAAAGAGCAATTCCACCTGAACTGCTCTTTTTTGCTATTCTGTTTCTTCTTCACTTTTTTTCCATTTTGACCGGTGCTGGTTCATAAGCTCGGATAATCTGAGCAACAACTGGATGGCGAACCACATCCTTGGCTGAAAAATGAACAAAGTCAATTTGATGGATGTTCTTGAGTTTTTCTTGAGCATCAATCAAACCAGACTTGACGTTACGTGGAAGATCAATCTGACTGATATCTCCATTGACAATCATCTTAGAATTAAAACCTAAACGAGTCAAAAACATCTTCATCTGCATGATAGTCGTATTTTGCGCCTCATCTAAAATAACAAAGCATCATCCAAGGTTCGTCCACGCATGTAGGCAAGGGGCGCAATTTCGATAAATTTCTCGCTCCATGAGACGAGTCGTTTGGTCTTTCCCTAGAATCTGATATAAGGCATCATAAACTGGACGGAGATAAGGATCCACCTTTCTTTTAGGTCTCCTGGAAGAAAACCTAGACTTTCACCTGCTTCTACTGCTGGTCGAGTCAAGATAATGCGCTTGACCTGACCACGCTTGAGGGCAGTTACGGCCAAAGTAACTGCAAGAAAGGTCTTCCCGGTCCCTGCAGGCCCAATTCCAAAGGTCACATCGTGCTGTTTAACACTGTCCACATAAAGTTTTTGACCCAGTGTTTTGACACGGATAGGTTTCCCTGTATTATCTTTGATAATTTCTTCTTCGTAAAGGGCAACAAACTTGTCGATTTCATCGTTTTTGACCATGCTAATTGCAGTCACCACATCTGGCGTCCCAACCGTCATCCCACGATTCACCAAAACCATCAAGGCTTGAATAACTTGACGGGCTTCCTCACAGGCAGTCTCTTCTCCCAAAACCTGTACAATCTCAGTACGAGCATGAATCACCACATCAAGCTCTTCTTCCATCAAACGAAGATGGCGTTCATTGGAACCAAAAAGATGAAACAGGTCATCTGGATGACTCAGTTGAATGTCTATTGAATGTTCCTTCAAATAAAGAACCTCTCTAATCCTTTTATTTCTTTTTATTATAGCAAAGGGGCGGAGAAATTACTAGCCCAAACCCAGTGAATCATGCTAGTGTTCTAAGTATTCTTGCCAGATAGCGTCAAAGTCTCCTAGGTTAAAAGAGAAACTGGCATGCTCCTCCAAAAAGCGACTCACCTCATCAAAATCATCGGTGTGTTTTGGGAAGGAAGACTCTTCAAAAGCTAGGTCTGCCAAGATAGCTTTAGGACTATTACTTTTAGGATTGCGCTCGGTCATGAGCCAAGTGTAAAATGATTTTCTCAATTCTTTCTCCTATCAAGACTTTTTTTGATGAAACTTTCTGTTTAAAATTTAACTGGACTTAGCCTCTGACACATAGTGATTTATAAAATCCGTTTTCGCATCAGTATAGGCGTCTCGATTGTGTTCAAATTGTTTCCACAAACTGAGTTTTAATTCCTGATACGCTTGGGCAATATCTGGATGCTGGCAGAGATAATCTCTAAAATAAATCTCGTCATGATCTCCCGTCATTCGCAAATGTAAATGAAAAACTTTCTCAGCAAATCCCTGCTCTGTATATCCTTTATTTAGCGAAATCCTGTTAGGACTCTCTGACATCACTAGCCAACCATTCTTCACCAATAAATCCCTAACTCTTGCCAAATCCTCTATTCTACCTACTTCTAGCAGAATATCAACGATATTTTTGGCCCAAATATTAGGGATAGCAGTGCTACCGATATGTTCTATTCTTTTAATAACATTTGCACCCAATATTTTTTTCAGACTTGTTTTTTCCGATTCATACCAGTCTTTCCACTCTGACTTGTGCTCTACTAGAAAAATAGGAAAAAGTTGCCAGAGTTCCTCTAAACTCATTTCTTCAAGTTTCTTTTTCATGTCTATAAGACCTAAATCAACTCTGTCCCAAACTGGTCCTGCTTGATTTTGCCAGCCTTCATCAAGCCACCGAGTGCTTTCTTGAACTGACCTTTAGAAATGCCAAAGGTTGCTTTGATGTCGTCTGGAGATGACTTATCATTAAGGTCATGAAACCGCCATTGCTTTCCAAGTAGGTCAAAATCATCTGGGCATCATTTTCCAACATCTCAAAGGAACGTGGTTTGAGGGAGAGGTTCAACGTGCGGTCCACTTCACGAAAACCAATGACACGCGCATCTAATACTTGCCCCAAACGTGGCTCTGCGTAACGCTCGCTAGGATGGATAAAGCCAAGCATGTTATTTTCTGGCAGGTAAACAAAAGTTCCTGACAGCTTGAGACGGTATACAATGGCTGGCCAATTTTGGTTCTGCATGTTGTTGTAGGCAGGACGAGCCAGACGTTGGAAATCTTCTTGATAAGCCAAGAGACCCCAGATACGGTCTTTCTTGTCCACTTCAAGACGGATGTAAAGTTGGTCGCCCTTCTTAGGCCAAAGTTCCTTAAGCTCAGGGAGGATATCGAGTGACACAACGATTTCCTTGTCAGGAAGGCCTGTATCCACAAAGACACCCAAGTCTTTACGAACTTCCGTTACAGTTCCCCAACCAAATTGGTCCTGAGTTGCAGTCACTTCTAGAGTGGTCAAGCGGAGTTTTTGCTTCATATCCGTGTAGGCAAAACCTTTAACCGTATCCCCAACTGTATGTTGACCTTCTTCCTTGGCAAGAGCATAGGTCTGGCCATCCTTTTGCACAAAGTAAAAACGGTCGTTTTCATCGATGATCAGTCCAACGATAAAACTTGCAAGATTTGTATTCATATTTCCTTCTTTCGAATAAAACTCAGCCAGCAATGCCAACTGAGTTTTTCTGTTTATTTTTAGACTTCCAAAAGTTCTTTCTCTTTGTTGGCAGTCATGTCGTCGATGTGTTTAACAGCATCGTCTGTTACTTTTTGAATGTCTTTTTCAAGAGTCTTCAATTCGTCTTCAGTGATTTCTTTTGCTTTTTCTTGTTTCTTAGCTTCGTCCATAGCATCGCGACGGATATTGCGGACAGCCACTTTAGCATTTTCGCCGACCTTCTTCACTTCTTTAGCAAGGTCACGACGAGTTTCTTCTGTAAGAGCAGGGATAACCAAACGAATAACAGAACCGTCGTTAGCTGGTGTGATACCAAGATCAGAGGCATTCAAGGCACGTTCGATGTCTTTCAATGAAGACTTGTCAAATGGTGTCACCAACAAAACACGCGCTTCTGGAATCGTAATTGAAGCGATTTGGTTAAGAGGAGTTTCTACTCCGTAGTATTCTACATGTACACGGTCAAGCAAGCTTGCATTGGCACGACCGGCACGGATACCACCAAATTCACGAGCAAGTGATTGGTGAGACTGGGTCATTCTCTCTTTAGCTTTTTCAATAATTGCGTTAGCCATAATCTTTCTTATTCCTTTTCTTCGATATTATTTGAAACTGTTGTTCCGATATTTTCACCAAATACGACACGTTTGATATTGCCTGGTTGGTTCATGTTGAAGACAACCAAGTCAATGTCGTTGTCCATTGAGAGGGTTGAAGCTGTTGAGTCCATGATACGAAGACCTTTATTGATAACGTCTCTGTGGGTCAATTCTTCAAACTTAACGGCTGTCTTGTCCTTCTTAGGATCGGCATTGTAAACACCGTCGACACCATTTTTAGCCATAAGAATGGCATCTGCTTCGATTTCAGCTGCTCGAAGGGCCGCTGTTGTATCTGTTGAGAAGTAAGGTGAACCAATTCCTGCACCAAAGATAACGATACGGCCTTTTTCAAGGTGACGAAGGGCACGTCCACGGACGTAAGGCTCTGCCACTTGTTGCATAGCAATGGCAGTTTGCACACGTGTATCAACCCCAACTTGTTGCAATGAATCCGCCATCACAAGAGCATTCATAACAGTCCCAAGCATTCCTGTGTAATCTGCCTGAACGCGGTCCATACCTGCTTCTGCTGCAGGTTCTCCACGCCAAAGATTTCCTCCACCAATAACAAGGGCAATTTCGATACCTAAGCTATGAACTTCTTGAATCTCTTTTGCGATTGTTTGAACTGTTTGGATATCAATCCCTACGCCACGTTCTCCGGCAAGGGCTTCACCTGATAACTTGATTAAAATACGTTTATACTTGGGATTCGCCATTTTCACTCTCCTTCTTTTATCCTACCTATTTTATCACAATTTCTAAGATTTTTATAGTATCATAAGCAATTCTTCAAAAAATTAGACAGTCAAAAATTCCTCTAAGTCAGCAAGTGCACGCTCTGCAATTTTTTCATAACGAGCCTTCTTATCACGGATACGTTCGCCTTCCAACTCCTTGATGATCCCAAAATTGACATTCATTGGTTGGAAATGTTTGCTGTCGGCATGGGTGATGTAATGAGCTAAGCTTCCAATCGCTGTCGTCTCTGGGAAGATAGCTTGGCTTTCTCCCTTGAAAAGACGAGCCGCGTTAATTCCCGCAACTAAGCCTGACGCTGCGGACTCAACATAGCCTTCCACACCTGTCATCTGACCAGCAAAGAAGAGATTTGGTTGTTTCTTAGAACGATAAGTCTGTTCAAGAAGATTTGGTGAATCCATGTAAGAATTGCGGTGCATAACACCATAACGAACAAACTCCGCATTTTCAAGGCCTGGAATCATTTGGAAGACACGCTTTTGTTCTCCCCATTTGAGGTGGGTCTGGAAACCGACAATATTGTAGAGGCTACCAGCTGCATTATCCTGACGAAGTTGCACAACCGCATAAGGTGTTTTAAATTCTCCATCACGAGGTCCTGTGTAGTCGTCTGGATACTCCAAACCGACTGGTTTCATAGGACCATAAAGCATAGTTTTAATGCCACGTTTGGCCATAACTTCGATAGGCATACAACCTTCAAAGTACTTTTCTTTTTCGAAAGAATTGAGCGGTGCTTCTTCCGCATTAACCAAGGCTTCATGGAAATCCATAAACTCTTGCTTGGTCATGGGAGCGTTGAGATAAGCGGCTTCTCCCTTATCATAACGAGACTTGAGATAGACCTTGCTCATATCGATAGTGTTGACGTCGATAATAGGGGCTGCCGCATCGTAGAAATAGAAGCCATCGCCGTCATTAAGAGCATGAATCTTTTCAGCCAAGGAATCGCTGGTCAAAGGACCAGTCGCCACAACTGTAATAACATCTGTCGGCAATTCTGTAATTTCATCACGCACCACTTCAATCAAGGGATGGTTGGCCACTTTTTCGGTCACCATTTGGGAGAAAACATCACGGTCCACCGCAAGAGCTCCTCCTGCAGGAACACGGGTTGCTTCAGCAGATTCTAAGATAACAGAACCCAAGCGACGCATTTCTTCCTTGAGAAGACCAACTGCATTTGTCAGAGCATCTCCACGAAGAGAATTAGAACAAACTAACTCTGCAAAATTGTTTGTTTTGTGTTGAGGTGTTGACTTGACACCACGCATTTCATAAAGTTTAACTGGAATACCACGCTCTGCGATTTGGTAGGCTGCTTCAGAACCTGCCAAACCAGCACCGATAACATTGATATAAGATTGAGACACGACACTAATACCTCTTTGGGAGTGTGAAGACAAGGTTCACATTGAAAAAGCCAATCGAACTTACTCGCTTTCGAATTTCCTGGCTCAGGCTGAAAAAGTCCCCCGGACTTTCCTCGCTCTCGAATTTCTTGGCTCAGGCTGAAAAAGTCCCCCGGACTTTTTCACTCCCACAAATCTTTCTAATTTTTTCTTCTACTAGTATAACAAAAAAAGGGAAGAAGGCAAACTTCCCTGTTTAGTCATTTTCTTGATTTTCTTCCCAGTCGTGGTAGACAGCGTAGAGCTGACTTTTATTCCACTGGTAAATCTTAGCGACTTCCTTGATAGCTTGGTTTTTCTTCATGCCTTGCTGGATACGGGCTTGGATTTCTAAAAACAAGTCCTCCTCGTCTTTTTCCTCCACATCCTGACTGGCACCTTCAACGATGAGAAGGCATTCTCCCTTAAGTGGCGTTTCAGAGATGCTTTCCAGCAATTCAGAGATCTTTCCTCTTTGGTATTCTTCATAGATTTTAGTCAATTCCCTGACCAAGACGACCGAGCGATCACCGTAGACTTCTAGCATATTTTCCAATGTATCTGCTACACGATGAGGGGATTCATAGAAAATTTGAGTTTCAGGATAGTCTTTTTTCGAGTCGAAAAATTGCTTTTGCTGGCCTGATTTTCTCGGTAAAAAGCCGTAAAAGATATGTGGCTGTGGCGCTAAACCACTAGCGATCAAGGCAGAAATTCCTGCAGAGGCACCTGGAACTGTGACAACAGCAATATCTTCCTCAATAGCTGCCTTAACCAAATCATGACCAGGGTCTGAGATGCTAGGCAGACCCGCGTCGGATACCTGAGCAATGCTTTGTCCTGCTTTCAGGAAACTAATCAAATCAGGAATCTTTTCCTTTGGCATTGTGCTCATGAAAACTGATCTGCTTTGTAGAAATGTCAAAATGCTTGAGCAGAAGTCCTGTATTACGCGTGTCCTCAGCCGCAATCCAGTCCACTTCTTTCAATGTCTGGATAGCTCGAAAGGTCATGTCGTCTAGATTGCCAATCGGCGTTGCCACTAGGTACAGCTTGCCATAGGGAGACTGCCCCTTAAAACTTTTTTGAATCTGCATGCCTACTCCCTGTATAACAACTCGTCACAGAACATACATTCCTCGTCCTGCTCTCGACGTTGTCCATAAAAATCATTACATACGTGAAATCCGTCTTTATAAATCCGACGGACACTTTCACGAACATGCTTGGCCTTGACAGGAGCATCTGCTTCCACCTCACCCAAGCGTTCACGCAACTTACTATTTTCCAAACGAAGAGCTGTATTTTCCTCTACCAGGCTCTTGAGATTTTTCTTGATGGCTTCCACATCGGCCAAGGTTACCAATAACTGTTGGGAAAAATCATCCAGCGCGTCAAATAATTCTTTTTTGTCCATAAAACAGCCCTTTCCTTTCTTTATCGTTCATTTTTGAGTTTATATTTCTTTCAAGACCAGATATTCCATGGCATTTTGAAAGCTGACATTAGCTTGCCACATTTTTCTAGCTTCTAGCAAATCTTGTAGAATCACTCTTACTCTTGCTTGTAGGATATCTTGCCCACAGAGGACTTCAAGAATCCGTAAAACCTGATCTTGTTTTTCCTTATCATCTGCCAAGCTAGCTAGTTTGGCAACTTGCAAATAACTTTCTTTTTTCTTAGCCACTAACCAAGTCATCAGGCGTTCACTTTCATCGACCAAGGTCCAAAAACTTACCTGATTTGCCAACTTTTCTGCTTCAGCTCGCGATTGACTAAACTGGGCTAAAAGAGTTGCTTTTTTCTTGACCAGACCTGCTTGTTCTAATTGATGGACGAGTTTTTCTGCTTGTTTTTTAAAGTGAAAAATTTGCGTCCGACTGCGGATTGTTGGTAAGATCTTTTCCTCATCGCTGGTCAAGAAGAAAATGTAAACCTCACTCTGGGGTTCTTCGATGACCTTGAGCAGAGAATTGGCTGCATTAGGATGCATTTTCTCAGCTTGCTCGATAATAAAGACCTGTTGCTGACTTTCAATCCCTGCTTGGGAAAACTGGCCCACCAATTCCCGAATGCGTTCTGTCTTGATGACCTGATTGACTGGCTTAATTAAGGTAACATCGGGAAATTCTCCCTGTTCAATAAGCTTACAATTCCGACATTTCTCACATGGCAACACACCTACTTTATCCGTACAAAAGAGGCTCTTAGCTAGAAATTGAGCCATTTCCAAGCTTCCAAAGAAACCTGAAAAGAGATAGGCGTGATTGAGCTGGTCTTGTTCTAGGATACGTACAAAGCGGTCAAACTGGTCTGGCTGCCAAGCCTTTAGTTGATCTTGTTTCATTTAATCAAGCCCATTCTCTCAAACAAGATATCCTTGGTAGTTTCCACAACTTGCTCCAATGGAAGACTCGCATCAATCTTGACAATGCGATTTCCTTCTTTTTCCAGGAGAGAAAGATAACCTTTACGAACTTTTTTTATGCAAGTCCAAACCTTCTAAGTCCAAACGATTGACCTCACGATTGCTATTAGCAGCAATGCGAGCTAGTCCTTCTTCCACCTCGATGTCAAAATAGAGTGTCAAATCGGGTTTAAGGCCATCTGTCGCAAACTGGTTAAGCCAGTCAATGGCGTCAATATCCAAGCCACGACCAAATCCCTGATATGCAAGAGAACTATCGATGAAGCGGTCCATAATGACCAACTTGCCAGCTTCAAGTGCTGGAAGAACTTTTTCCACCAAGTGCTGTCTGCGACTAGCAATATAAAGAAGCAACTCTGTCTTCGCATCCATCTGAGTATGACTTGGATCCAAAATTACTTCCCGAATCTTCTCTCCTATCAAGACACCTCCTGGTTCACGGGTCGTCAGCACCTCTACTCCTTTTTCCTCTAAAATTGGTAGCAGAGTCTCTAAAACACTGGTCTTTCCTGCTCCCTCTGGTCCCTCAAGAGAGACTAAAAATCCTTTTGACATGTCTAACTCATTTCTTTTTTACTACTTCTATTCTATCAAAAAAATAGAGGTTTGTGACAATCTTTTTTGTCTTCTCATTTCAACCACCATAAAAGAGGCAGATAAAACTACCTCATTATTTACCTAATTCTTGTGTTCGTTTGTAGGATTGATGAACTGCATCCATGACTGTTCCTCGAAAAGCATGCGCTTCTAAGC
>CAKMPG010000187.1:0-5440 GCA_927911355.1 Streptococcus mitis
CTATTCAAAAATCTATCGTTTCATTATACCATATTTCGCTATTTTCTTCTATCACTAAGCTATTTATACTCTTCGAAAATCAAATTCAAACCACGTCAGCTTCACCTTGCCGTAGGTATATGATACTGACTCCGTCAGCTCTATCCACAACCTCAAAACAGTGTTTTGAGCAGCCTGTGGCTAACTTCCTAGTTTGCACTTTGATTTTCTTTGAGTATTATTCTCAGGCACAAAGCCCATTTCCAAAAAAATAAGCCGCCTGATTGGGCGACTTTATTTTTTATAGGGAGATTATTATGAAAAAGTTTTAGGAGTTTAAGTTAAGGTCTTCTTAACTTATGGACTTAGTATACACTTCCTAGCTTAAAGTTTCCTTAAGTATTTTTAAAAATCAAATTTTTCCATTTCTCCTGCCAATTTTTCTTGGATAATCGTGTTTGATAGAGAGCCATTCGGTCTTGATTCTCTAAAAAATGAGGAGTTGGACGAACTTGAAAATTCAAAATATCCTCCAAACCGTATGGAGTAAAGAGTTCCAAAACGGATTTTTCATTCAAGCGCAGTCCAACAGCCGTACATCGTTCTGGATACTTACTCATAGCATCACAAGAGCTGCTATAGGGAGCAGTATGAGGGCTGTGCTGGTGCATATAGACCTGATTTTTCAATTCCCACTGATACTGAGGAAAATCCGCTCTCAACTTTTTCTCTAGGAACAAGGTTTCCTCATAAGAAATATCCGGATCAAAGAAAATCACATCTACATCTGTTTCAAGATCAAATGCTGGTCTCTCTGACAAGAGATTCCAGATAAAATTTCTGACAGAACCTGCTGCCAACCAAGAATCTTTCAGACCAAGGTTTCGGATGATAGTCAAAATAGCCATCATATCCGGATTTCTCTGAAAGAGTCTAAAATTTCAGCCTTATTTTTCAATATATTCATACCCTAAATGCTCATATGCCTTAGCAGTCGCCACCCGTCCAGAACGTGTCCGCATGATAAAACCTTTTTGAATCAAGTAGGGCTCATACATGTCTTCAACTGTCTCACGCTCTTCTGCTATGTTAACAGAAAGAGTTCCTAGACCAACAGGACCACCACCGTACATCTCAATCATGGTGCGAAGGATTTTCTGGTCCACATAGTCCAGACCTTCATGGTCAACATCCAGCATAGTCAAAGCCTTATCAGTAATAAGATCATCGATAACCCCATTCCCTATAATCTGGGCAAAATCGCGCACGCGTTTGAGGAGACGATTGGCAATACGAGGGGTTCCACGACTACGTAGGGCTAATTCAGATGCTGCCTCATGAGTGATTTCCATCTCAAAAATATCTGCCGTCCGCTCAACAATTTCCGTCAAGTCAGCATGGGCATAATACTCCATGTGACCTGTAATTCCAAAACGTGCCCGTAGCGGATTTGAGAGCATACCAGCCCGAGTCGTCGCACCAATCAAAGTGAAAGGTGGCAACTCCAAATGAACACTGCGACTGCCTTCACCAGCCCCAATCATGATATCAATGTAGAAGTCCTCCATGGCACTATAAAGCACCTCTTCCACTGACATTGGCAAACGATGAATCTCATCAATAAAGAGAACATCCCCAGGCTCTAAGTCATTCAAAATCGCTACCAAATCACCGGCTTTTTCAATGACTGGACCCGAAGTCTGCTTGAGATTGACACCTAGTTCATTGGCAATAACAAAGGCCATGGTCGTCTTCCCCAAACCTGGAGGCCCGAAAAGGAGCACATGATCCAGCGCTTCATCCCGCATTTTAGCAGCTTCGATAAAGATTTGAAGCTGGTCCTTGACCTTATCCTGTCCAATATATTCACGTAAATACTGAGGACGGAGCGTGCGTTCTACTAACTCCTCATCCCCCATTATCTCATTGTCTAAAATTCTACTCATGGCTCTATTATATCAAAAATCCAAGCCACAAACAAAAAAGCCACCTGATTGGGTGACTCCTGAATTTAGCACTTATGTGGAATAATATTCTACGGCACTTCTACACCGCCTACGACAGGAGGTGAAATAGCCCATGATGGAATTAGTACTCAAAACTATCATCGGACCAATTGTGGTCGGTGTCGTTCTTCGATTAGTCGATAAATGGCTAAACAAGGACAAATAGTGTCAAAAAAGACCTCAAGCTTATTTGGTCGTGAGCTTGGGGTCTTTTCTAGCCTATGATATAGAACTAGTACTCAATTCCTCTCCATTATCCTACAGTTCACAAATTTTGTCAAAGGTTTACATTCTCGGCTTATCATTATAAGCAAAAATATAGTAGATTGAAATAAGATATGAACAAAGAGATTAGGAAATTCAAATTAATTTCTAGAAACGTTTTAGAATCCTTTGCGTACTATTCTAGATTCAATCCATTATAATGTTCATCATGCGTTTATCTGCCAACAAATAAAGGAGACATGCCACCAAGGTAACCAACCAAATGGCATATACAGAAACTGTTAAAACCGTAAATTGCTCCATGATGATTAGTAGTAAATTTGCCAGATAATACCGCCCAACAACCGTTGTTAAAGCAAACAAACCTGCAAATGACAATAAAAAGGCAAGTGGTAGGGCAAGGATAAGTTCCTTCCGATATTTTCCTAAGAAGAGGACAATAATACCAGCAGACAGTGTATAAGCAAAAGCAATTGCTCCATAAACAAGTCCCCAAGATAACATTGCAAGACTAGAGAAAGCAAAATCACCATCCATTAACTCTAGGACCAGCATAGCCAAAAAAGTGAATTCACTGACTAGTAGATTAATCAACAAAGCAAGCATAAATTTCGCTTGGAGTAATTGTTTCAAATCGACAGGAATTAGTCTGAGATTTGAAATCGTTTTAGACACTTGTTCTATTCTTATCAAATCCACTAAAATCATGCTCGCAAAAGGGAGGAGAAAATAGTAGTTCAAAAAGAAAGAAACCAATTTCTACATACCAGCCATTCACACTACCGTACGAATGCCCTTGATAAATCTGATGACCAATCATAAACTCTAACAAAAAGAGCAGGATGGCTACAAAGGGAATCATATACAGTATCTTTCGCCTTCTTAGTTTAGTCAATTCTAGCATCAACATTTATTCATCCACCTTTCTTAACCAAGATTTAATGGACAAGAAAGACAAAACAAGTAAAGATAAACCTAGTACAACAATCGATAAGATAGCTGGCTGTTGAAGCACCACTCCTTCTCTGTTTCCTTCCCAGATTAAACTGTTAGCACTTGTTACTGGACTGATATTTGGACTCGTCCTTGCTAAAAAAAATGACACTAAAACATACATGACACCGACCAAATTCCCAACTATCTCCTTGCCTCTGACTTTTATCATGACCAAAGCAACTAAAGGAAATACTCCCATGGGAATTAAGATACCACTACTCATACAAAGATAGAAGAATCTTAATAATAAAGACAAACTGACTGTCGAAGAAAAGCGGGATAGTAGTGCGAATAAGGAAACCGAAATATAGGTGAATAACATGATACACAGAGCGTTGATTTCTATATACAAAATCTTAGCCCAGAATGTCTTCATTAGATTTGCTGAAGCGAGTTTCAAGTTGTTCATGATGCGATAGCGATATTCTACACCAAATGCCTGTATTGTATAGGAAACACAATACAAAGGGAGAATCAAAAAGTTTAAATAAGACAAAGAAAATTTATAGACAAAGGGAAAGGAGTCAAACAAGCCTCTCGCATCATTTACATAATAACAGATGAGAGCTAGGTAGAGGGAAACAACACCATATACGACAAAATTCAGTTTTTGATGCCTTTGTTTGAGAAATTCAATCTTCACTAAATTAAGCAATTCCCTCACCTCCTGTTATCCGCTTAAAGTAATCCTCTAAACTTTCATTGTTTTTATAAGAATATTCTTTTAGAACTATTCCGTTATCTTTTAAGGAGTTAGATACGACTGCAATGTCAAAAGTAGGTGATTCTCCCTGAAGTTCAAGTTCTATATCCGAAAGAATACTAATCTGTTCTTGCAGATTTATCCTGCAAAGCACTTCCTTAGCTTGAGGAGCATCTGAAACAATTAGGTGGATTTTCCTTTTATCTGTACCATCTATTAATTCCTTCATAGTCTTTTCAGCCATAAGGTGGGCATCATGCAGTATCCCAACTCTATCTACAAGCTTTTCAAGTTCTGAAATAATGTGGCTGGATATTAAAATCGAAATGCCATGATTGGTACTGAGTTCCTTTAGATAACGGCGCATTTCAAGGATACCAATAGGATCTAAACCATTTGTTGGTTCATCTAATATCAGAATTTTCGGCTGGTGCATAATAGCGTTAGCAATTGCCAACCGTTGCTTCATTCCTAGAGAATACTGTTTGAATAGTTTTTTATTTTCTCCATCTAATCCTACTACTTGCAAAGCTTGCTCTACTTGTTTTAGCGAAACTCCTCTCAATCTCGCAAAAATAGAAAGATTTTCAGGTCCCGTTAAATTAGGATAAAAAGAAGCACTGTCCAATACCACACCGATTTGAGATAGCAAGTCCTTAGAAAAGTCCCCTGACAGTTTTTCAGATAGAATCTTCACTTCACCACTATCCATCACTGTCAAACCTAAAATAGCTTTAATAAAGGTAGTTTTTCCAGCGCCATTTCTTCCTAGTAAGCCATAGATTTCTCCCTGTTTTAGCGTAAAGTCTATCTTATCTAAGACAATCTTCCCATCATAGGATTTTGATAAATCAGATGTCTGTATTACTGGATTTCTCATTTTCTTCTACTCCCACTCACTATAGTTTAAACCTAGTTCTATACTCTCCAAAGAAAATGAAAATTTAAGTAAAAGAATCATTAAAAACAGTTTAATTTCTACAAATTTATATTAACTTAAAATTTCATTTTCAAATTGATGAGTATCGAAATCTAGGCTATCCGCATTTCACATTGTTCGTTGTGCATTCGAAAGAGCCTGTGAACCAACGTCCACAACGTCCCGCCAATGTAAGTTGAACAGCTGTAAACCAACCAGAACCTGATTTACCGGAAAGTTCTTGGTTTTCAACCTCGAAACTTAGAGAATCAATCTCTGGACGACTTGTATTTTTAGCCATAAGGTTGCCTACTTCCTTCTTTTAGATGATCATCTTTACAGTAACTAGTATAAACTCTAGTATTGGCTAAGTAATGAGTAAATCGTGCAAGTTTTTTATTTTCGAGAAATTTTTATAGTACCCAATCATGACCACCCGTCAAACGGGTGGTTTGTCCCAGGGCTATAAGCCCAAATTACCAGCCAGCGCCTAAAGACGCTGGCTTTCACTTTGTTCAAGCCTCATTGCTCTTGACTCGTCACTTGCCTCTCAAAGAGGCTTTAGTATTACTTACCACTATCCCTAAAGGGATCCTCATATTCTTTTACACT
>CAKMPG010000188.1:0-4666 GCA_927911355.1 Streptococcus mitis
AAGAATTTCCTTTTTGAAAAGGCACTCTTACAGATTGCTAGTCAGGTCAATTGACATTTTTTTGAAACTACAACCCGCGTCAGGATTATCTTGTCGTGGGTTTCTTAGTGATTTGCTTATTTTATACTCAATGAAAATCAAAGAGCAAACTAGGAAACTAGCCGCAGGTTGCTCAAAGCACTGCTTTGAGGTTGTAGATAAGACTGACGAAGTCAGCTCAAAACACTGTTTTGAGGTTGTAGATAAGACTGACGAAGTCAGCTCAAAACACTGTTTTGAGGTTGTAGATAAGACTGACGAAGTCAGTAACATATCTACGGCAAGGCGACGTTGACGCGGTTTGAAGAGATTTTCGAAGAGTATTATTAGAAAGTATTTCAGTGATTTCTTCATCTATAAGCAAAAAAACTTGAAAAAAGTGAATGTTTGCGTTATCATTTTCATATAGAAAGAAAAAGAGGTATTACAGATGGCTATTATCTTACCAGATCTTCCATATGCATACGACGCTTTGGAACCATACATCGATGCGGAAACAATGCACTTGCACCATGACAAACACCATCAAACTTATGTCAACAATGCTAATGTAGCTCTTGAAAAACACCCTGAAATTGGTGAAGACCTTGAAGCCCTGCTTGCTGATGTAGAATCTATCCCAGCTGATATCCGTCAAGCGCTTATCAACAATGGTGGTGGACACTTGAACCACGCTCTTTTCTGGGAATTGATGACTCCTGAAAAAACAGCTCCATCAGCAGAACTTGCAGCAGCAATCGATGCAACATTTGGTTCATTTGAAGAATTCCAAGCAGCCTTCACTGCAGCAGCAACAACTCGTTTTGGTTCAGGATGGGCATGGTTGGTTGTCAACAAAGAAGGTAAACTTGAAGTGACTTCAACAGCAAACCAAGACACACCAATCTCAGAAGGCAAAAAACCAATCTTGGGCTTGGACGTTTGGGAACATGCTTACTATGTGAAATACCGCAACGTGCGTCCTGACTACATCAAAGCTTTCTTCTCAGTGATCAACTGGAACAAAGTAGATGAATTGTACGCAGCTGCTAAATAATGGTATATGGAGGGAAGAATTGTTCTTCTCTTTTTTAGGTTATATGATACTGGTCTGACAAAATCGTCAGACTTTTTTCATTTTTATGAGAAACGTGCTAACTGCTAGAAATTATGGTAGAATAAAGTATTAAGTAATCGTGGAAAAAGGATATCTATGCGAAAAGAAATTGCACCTGAATTATACAACTATAACAAGTTTCCTGGTCCTGAGTTTCATTTACATGGGGACAAGGTCGAAACGGAAGGGATAGCTTTTTCCTTGGTGGAAAATATCAAGGATGCCTTTGATGTGACGGCTTTTAATCAGCGTTTTTCAGAAGTCTTAACCAAGTTTGATTATATCGTGGGAGACTGGAGCAACGAACAGCTTCGCCTACGAGGTTTTTACAAGGATGATCGAACAGAAGAAAAACTTGAAAAAATCAGTCGTTTACAAGACTACCTTTTAGAGTATTGTAGTTATGGTTGTGCCTATTTTGTCCTAGAAAATGAAGCTCCTAAGCGAGCATCGTTTGACAAGAAAATACGTAAGAAGGAAGAAGAAACACCTTCTAGAAAAGGAAAGAAACCGGCTCAAACAAAACGAAAACCGAATGCAGATAAGAAAAATAGACGTCGTCAGAAAGACCAGCATTCTCAGAAAGAGGACAAGGGGCAACGTCATTTTGTCATTCGTCAGAAGTGAGTAGAGAATAAGGAGAAGAAATGAAACCGTCAATTTATAGTTTAACACGTCAAACCATGCAGGAATGGGTATTGGAGCAAGGAGAAAAGAAATTCCGTGCTGATCAAATCTGGGAATGGCTCTACCGTAAACGTGTCCAGTCATTTGAAGAGATGACCAACCTTTCCAAGGATTTGATTGCTAAGCTTAATGATCAGTTTGTGGTCAATCCCTTGAAACAACGTATCGTTCAAGAGTCTGCTGATGGGACAGTTAAATATCTTTTTGAATTGCCAGATGGAATGCTGATTGAGACAGTACTCATGCGTCAACACTATGGTTTGTCAGTCTGTGTGACCACTCAGGTTGGCTGTAATATCGGTTGTACCTTCTGTGCCTCTGGTTTGATTAAGAAACAACGTGACCTCAATAATGGGGAAATTGTAGCGCAAATCATGCTGGTTCAGAAATACTTTGATGAGCGTGGTCAGGATGAACGCGTCAGTCATATTGTTGTCATGGGAATCGGTGAGCCCTTTGATAACTACAACAATGTCTTAAATTTCGTTCGCACTATCAACGATGATAAGGGAATGGCTATAGGTGCTCGTCACATCACGGTTTCAACCTCAGGTTTGGCCCATAAAATTCGTGATTTTGCTAATGAAGGAGTTCAGGTCAATCTTGCCGTTTCCCTTCACGCACCTAACAATGAGTTGCGTTCAAGCATCATGAAGATTAACCGTGCCTTTCCGATTGAAAAACTCTTTGCTGCTATTGAGTACTATATCGAAACAACCAATCGTCGTGTAACCTTTGAGTATATCATGCTCAATGAAGTAAATGACGGTGTAGAACAAGCCTTAGAATTGGCTGAATTGCTCAAGAACATCAAGAAATTGTCTTATGTCAACTTGATTCCTTATAACCCAGTTAGTGAGCATGACCAATATAGCCGTAGTCCTAAAGAGCGCGTCCTGGCCTTCTATGATACGCTTAAGAAAAAAGGGGTCAACTGTGTTGTTCGTCAAGAGCATGGTACAGATATTGATGCAGCTTGTGGACAATTGCGCTCTAACACAATGAAACGTGACCGCCAGAAAGCAGTCGCAGCAGTCAATCCTTAATGATGAAGAAAACTTATAATCATATTTTGGTTTGGGGAGTCATTTTCTATAGCATTTGTATCGTCTATTTTTGCTTTACTCCTCAAGAACATTCTCCCGTGGGAGTGGAAACTCCAGGTATTCAGCATCTTGGACGCCTGGTTTTTCTTTTGACTCCTTTCAATTCTCTCTGGAAACTGGGCGAAGTGAGTGATGTAGGACAATTATTTTGGATTTTTTTACAAAATATCCTCAATGTCTTCTTGCTTTTTCCTCTTGTTTTCCAACTCCTTTATCTCCTTCCAAACTTGCGGAAAACAAAAAAGGTGCTACTTTTTAGCTTTCTAGTGAGTCTTGGAATCGAGTGTACGCAGTTAGTCTTGGACTTTTTCTTTGATTTTAATCGCGTCTTTGAAATTGATGATTTGTGGACTAATACCTTGGGTGGCTATCTGGCTTGGCTCCTCTATAACCAATTACATAAAAACAAGATAAGGAATTAAAATGAGTATTTTAGAAGTTAAAAATCTGAGTCACGGTTTTGGTGACCGTGCAATTTTTGAAGATGTGTCCTTCCGTCTTCTCAAAGGAGAACATATCGGTCTTGTCGGTGCCAATGGTGAAGGGAAATCAACCTTTATGAGCATTGTGACTGGTAAAATGCTGCCAGATGAAGGGAAGGTTGAGTGGTCCAAATATGTGACTGCCGGTTACTTGGATCAGCACTCCGTCCTTGCTGAAGGGCAGTCGGTGCGTGATGTTCTCCGTACAGCCTTTGATGAGCTATTCAAAGCTGAAGCTCGTATCAATGACCTTTATATGGAAATGGCTGAAGATGAAGCTGATGTTGATGCTCTCATGGAAGAAGTGGGAGAACTCCAAGACCGTTTGGAGAGTCGTGATTTCTATACCTTGGATGCTAAGATTGACGAAGTTGCGCGTGCCCTTGGTGTCATGGACTTTGGCATGGATACAGATGTAACCTCTTTGTCAGGTGGACAAAGAACCAAGGTGCTTTTGGCTAAACTCCTCCTTGAAAAGCCTGATATCTTGCTGTTGGACGAGCCGACCAACTACTTGGATGCTGAGCATATTGACTGGCTCAAGCGCTATCTCCAAAACTATGAGAATGCCTTTGTTCTTATTTCACACGATATTCCATTCCTGAACGATGTGATTAATATCGTCTATCATGTGGAGAATCAACAGCTGACGCGTTATTCTGGTGACTACTACCAGTTCCAAGAAGTCTATGCTATGAAGAAATCTCAGCTAGAGGCAGCCTACGAACGTCAGCAGAAAGAGATTGCGGACCTCAAGGACTTTGTCGCTCGAAACAAAGCGCGTGTTGCAACACGAAACATGGCCATGTCTCGTCAGAAGAAATTGGATAAGATGGATATTATCGAACTGCAAAGTGAGAAACCAAAACCATCCTTTGATTTCAAACCGGCTCGTACACCAGGGCGCTTTATTTTCCAAGCCAAGGATTTGCAGATTGGATATGAACGTCCTCTGACTAAAGCCTTTAAACCTTACCTTTGAACGTAATCAAAAGGTTGCTATTATCGGGGCAAATGGTATCGGGAAAACAACTCTCTTGAAGAGTCTCTTGGGCATTATCCCACCAATCGCTGGGGAAGTGGAACGCGGTGACTACCTAGAACTTGGCTACTTTGAACAAGAAGTAGAAGGCGGTAATCGCCAAACTCCTCTTGAAGCTGTCTGGAATGCCTTTCCAGCTCTCAACCAAGCAGAAGTTCGTGCAGCCCTTGCCCGTTGTGGTTTGACAACCAAGCATATTGAAAGCCAAATTCAG
>CAKMPG010000189.1:0-2953 GCA_927911355.1 Streptococcus mitis
TACCAAAAGCCTATGTTCATCGTAGAAAATGGACTCGGTGCTATGGATACACCGGATGAAAATGGTTATGTAGCAGATGACTATCGGATTGCTTACTTAGAAGCTCACATCAAGGCTATGCGAGATGCCATTTACCAAGATGGAGTTGACTTGCTTGGTTATACGACTTGGGGCTGTATCGATCTGGTTTCAGCTGGAACAGGCGAAATGAACAAGCGCTATGGCTTTATCTATGTGGATCGAGATAATGCTGGTCATGGAAGCCTCAAACGTAGCAAGAAGAAATCCTTCTACTGGTACAAGGATGTCATTGCCAGCAATGGTGCAATCATTGAGTAGATCACATTTATTCACTATTTTTATAAAATCTTCTCCCTACTTTATAAGATGTGAAAAAGAGTTCAACTGGAACTCTTTTTTTGCTATAATGAGGGGAGAAAAATCAGACAGGAGATCGACATGTCAGAACCATTATTTTTACAATCAGTTATGCAAGAAAAAATCTGGGGTGGTACCAAGCTACGTGATGAGTTTGGCTACGACATCCCAAGTGAAAAAATCGGAGAATATTGGGCCATCTCAGCCCATCCAAATGGTGTCTCTAAAGTTGCCAATGGTCGCTACGAGGGAACAGATCTTGCTACTTTATATGCAGAGCACCGTGAATTGTTTGGCAATCGTCCAGAACCTGTATTTCCACTGTTGACTAAGATTCTGGATGCTAACGACTGGCTCAGTGTTCAAGTTCATCCAGACGATGCTTACGGACTCGAGCATGAAGGCGAACTTGGAAAAACAGAATGCTGGTACATCATCGCTGCGGATGAAGGTTCAGAGATTATCTATGGTCACAATGCCAAGTCAAAAGAAGAACTCCGCCAGCAAATTGAGGACAAGAACTGGGATGCCTTGCTTACCAAAGTACCTGTTAAGGCTGGAGATTTCTTCTATGTTCCAAGTGGCACCATGCATGCTATCGGAGCAGGCATCTTGATTCTTGAAACCCAGCAGTCTAGTGACACCACCTATCGTGTCTATGACTTTGACCGTAAGGATGATAATGGTAACTTGCGTGAACTTCACCTTGAAAAATCCATTGATGTCTTGAACATTGGTGAGCCTGCAAATAGCCGTCCTGTAACTGTTAAAGCAGATGATTTGCGTTCCACTCTCCTTGTATCCAATGATTTCTTTGCAGTTTACAAGTGGGAAATTACTGGAAAAGTTGACTTTGAAAAGACAGCTGACTACAGCTTGTTTAGTGTCTTAGCTGGTCAAGGTCAACTGACTGTTGACGGAAAAACTATCCAATCCAAAAAGGTAGCCACTTTATCCTACCAAGTGATGTTGAAGCTTGGACCTTGGAAGGACAAGATTTGGAATTGATTGTTAGCCATCCATAAAAAAGAAAGGGCCTGAGTTCATTACTCAAGTCCTTTTTGATTACATAAATTGGGCGATAAAGACCACGATGATGATGATTGGAATGATGAAACGAAGAAGGAAGAGCCAGATTTGGAACAGTCCCTGTTTCCATGCTTTTTCATCGAGATGAAGTTCCTCCATTGCAAGAGCCTTTTTAAAGATATAGCCTGTAAAAAGTGAAAGGCAGAGAGCTCCAAATGGCATGAGGAGATTGGAAACCAAGAAGTCCATAGCGTCAAAGAAGGTCTTCCCAAAGATGTGAACATCCGCCATGACACCGTAAGATAGGGCTGAAGGAATTCCAAATACGAAGGTCAAGATTCCTAAAATGGCACTCCATTTGGCACGTTTGCTGTTATTCTGATTGGTGATATTTCCCACATTGATTTCCAGCATGACGACAGAAGAAGTGACCGTCGCAAAGAGGAAGAGCAAGAGGAAAAGGATGTAGAAAATGGTTCCAAAAGGCATCTTGTCAAAGAGTTGAGGCAAGACGATAAAGAGCAAGCTCGGTCCCCCTTCAGACTGGATATTGAAGGCTGACATAGCTGGGAAAATGGCTAGACCTGCCATGATGGATACCGAGATATTCATGGCTACGATGGAAATCCCTGACTGGACTAGATTGGTTTTCTTATCCAAATAAGAAGCATAGGTCAGCATGGCTGTCACCCCTAGTGAGAGGGCAAAGAAAGATTGTCCCAGAGCATAGAGGAGACCAGCACTTGTCAGCTTAGAGAAGTCTGGTTTTAGGAAGTAAAGAACCCCTTCCATGGCATTTGGCAAACTGAGAGAGCGCCCAATGATGACAACAAAGATGATAAAGAGCAGGGGCATCATGACTTTCGAAGCTCTTTCAATCCCTTTTTGAACCCCACGTGATACAATAAAGATATTCAATAAGATAAAGGCTGCTTGAGCTCCTAGAGCAATGTCTGGATTTGAAATGATTGAAGTAAATAACTGAGCGTAATCCCCCGTTCCACCAATTTGGAACAATTTTCCAAACTCAATGCCTAGATAGACTAGAATCCATCCTCCAATAACACTGTAGAAAGATAAGAGGATAAAAAGGGCAAAGGCACCAATCCAACCGATAAAGTTGTAATTACTATTCTTGCCTAGTTTCCAAAGGTTTTGATAGCTGAAACACCAGCACTTCGGCCGAGGGCAAATTCAGCTAGCAAAAGGGGGAAACCGATTAGAATAGTGGAAATGAGAAAGACCAGTAAAAAGCCTCCTCCACCGTTAGCAGCAGTCATATAGGGGAATTTCCAAACAGCACCAAGTCCGATGGCTGAACCAGCAGATGCTAGGATAAAGCCCCAGTTTAGAACCCCATTGCGATTTTTCAGACATAGTTAAACTCCTAAAATTGTGTTACAAAAGAAAAAGCTACTGCCCTTGGCAAATAGCCTCATAAGTACTAAAATGAGCTTTTCTTTTGATGATAGACTTGACTATCCTATCATGTTTTCTAAGGTCTGTCAAGAAAACCATTTTCAAGCTTTACATCTTTACTCAAAAA
>CAKMPG010000190.1:0-13238 GCA_927911355.1 Streptococcus mitis
AGGTACGAACACCTTGTCCAGTAGCCACAACTTGTAGCTGTTTTTGGTTTTTTTCTTGGGCTGAACCTGCGAGGACAAAACCTCCAACAGTTTGTTCTTTTTCTTCTACTTTTAAGACCACACGGTCCCCTAATGGTTTCAACATCTGATTTCCTCCATAATGAGATAGATATCATTAGCACTCTTTACACTTGAGTGCTAATTCATAGTTCTATTGTATCACTTGGTCAGAAATAGTCAAGAAAAAAGTCTGACTTTCTCAAGATAAAAAGCCTGAGACCAACTCAGACTTTTTAATGCTTAAAATGGTAGTTCTTCCTCTTCCAAAACCAAGTCCGCTAAGTCTTGGCCTGCGTTATTTTCACGCATGGCACGTTGGGCGCGACTTTCCAAGAGTTGGAATCCAGTAACAAGTACTTCGGTCACGTAGTTCATCTGACCATTTTTCTCAAAACGACGGGTACGCAATTCCCCATCCACTGAAATGAGACTACCTTTAGTTGCGTAGCTGGCCAAGCTTTCTGCTATTCTGCCCCATAAGACCATATTAACAAAATCAGCTTCACGTTCGCCATTTTGGTCTTTGTATCGACGATTCACAGCGATAGTTGCACGCGCTACTGACTTGTCATTGTTGGTTTTATGCAATTCTGGTGTAGACGTTAAACGTCCAATCATGATAACTTTATTATACATATTTTTTCCTCCTACTTATCTATTCGTAGGAAATCAAAAAAAGTTACAGAAATTTGTAACTTTTCGAGAAAATTTTTTACTTTTTATGAACCATAAATCCTGTCGCCTGTTGATTGGCCATAATGGTCATATCTGTAATCTGCACACGACGAGGTTGACTGGTCACATAGACTACTGTGTCTGCAACATCCTGAGCTTGCAAGGCCTCAATTCCCTGATAAACCGTCGCAGCCCGCTCTTTGTCACCATGAAAACGTACCGTTGAAAAATCTGTTTCGACAATTCCAGGCTGAATGGTTGTAACCTTGATATCCGTTGCGATGGTATCAATTCGCAGTCCATCCGAAAAGGTCTTAACCGCTGCTTGGTAGCTGAGTAAACAGCTGCACCCGCATAGGCATAGATTCCAGCGGTTGAGCCCATATTGATAATATGACCTTGATTGGCTTTTACCATTGCTGGCAAGAAACAGTGAGTAACTGCCACCAAACCTTTGACATTGGTATCCAACATGGTTATCATATCCAACTCTTCATAGTCTTGATAGGGAGCCAAGCCAAGAGCCAGACCGGCATTGTTGACCAGAATATCAATCTTCCCTATCGTTTCTAGAATATTGGAGCAAACAGTCTTTACCATGGTCATATCCGTAACATCTAGCGGAAAAGTCCAAACTGTTTGATTTGGAAAAGTTTCTGCAAACTCCGACTTGAGGGTTTCTAGTCTATCTATCCGTCGTCCAGTTAGAACGACATTCTCGCCCTGCTCCAGATAAGCACGCGCAATCGCTTCACCGATTCCTGAGGTCGCTCCTGTAATCACTACATTTTTTGCCATCTTATTTCCTTCTAGCTGGTCTATCAGATACTGACAACTTCCTAGGCAGTCCAGTGTTTAGCTGGGTCGAATGGTGTTCCGACAACTTGGTCTTCTGATAATTCAATAATACCACGTTTTTGCGGAGCATTTGGCAGATGCAATTCACGAGGACTGCACATCATGCCAAAACTCTTTTCACCACGAAGTTCGCCTGGGAAAATGAGGTTGCCTTTGGGCATCATAGCTCCAGGAAGAGCCACAATGGTTTTCAACCCAAGACGCGCATTAGGAGCCCCTGCAACGATTTGTACAGTCTTGTCACTTGATACTGCAACTTGGCAGATGTTGAGGTGGTCACTATCTGGATGGGCTACCATCTCGACAATCTCACCAACAACAAACTTAGGTTCCTTGTCATTGACAATTTCTTCTGTAAATCCTTCCGCCTGCAATTCTTGGTTCAAACGAGCGACTTGCTCATCTGATAAAAAGACTTGACCGCGCTCTGCAATTTCAAAGAAACTTGAAACTTCAAAAATATTCCAAGCCACTGTTTCCCCATTATCTTTGAGGAAAACACGAGCCACCTTGCCTTTGCGCTCCACGTCCAGTTTGGCATCTCCACTGTTTTTCACGATGACCATAAGGACATCACCGACATGTTCTTTATTATATGTAAAAATCATTATTTCTCTTTTCTCCTATTTCAGTCCTAATAAAAAGTCGTTAATTTGTTGCTTGCTTTTACGGTCGCGATTGACAAAACGGCCGATTTCCTTGTCCTTTTCTAGAACAACAAGGCTAGGGATTCCATATACATCCCAGAGTTTGGCCAAATCCATATACTGATCTCGGTCCACTCGAATAAAGGTGAACTCTGGATTGGTCTCCTCAATCTCTGGCAAGGCAGGATAGATATAACGACAATCGCCACACCAGTCCGCCACAAAAAGGAAAACCTTCTTGCCATCTTTTTCTACTAAAGATGCTAATTCTTCTAAACTTGCTGGTTGTATCATAAGACTTCCTCCTCATAGACTAGGTCTTCATTTTCATAGACAAAGGTATAATGACGGCCATCCTCAAAAACGACGCCACCAACCAAGCTCTCTAGACTGCTTTCATAAACTTGAACATAGAGGGTCGCAATTTCCCCCATGTCTGAAAAATGGTCTCGCACAATTGCTGTCAACTCTTCCTGAGTCTTCATGAGCTTACGGTCATCTGCAACTTTTTTCGTAGCAAGGGCAAGGCTGCCAATACCTAGCAGAGCCAAGGCTGCCATCAACATTTTTTTAGCTTTCATACCATTCATTTTAACACAAAAAAGGCTTTAGGACAAATGAGGAAGCAGCAGCAAAGCAAGTAAAAAGCCTCTTCCTTTAAGGAAAAGGACTTCTTATTCTTATTGCCAAGCTCCTGAGTTACCAACGTAGTAACCATCAGGCGTGTAGGTATTGCGAAGCATCTTACCTGATGAAGCCAGATAATACCACTTGCCATTATCTTTGATCCAATCATTCGCAATCATGGCACCAGAAGAACTTACATAATACCATTCTCCCTTGTCATAAACCCAAGCGCTTGCTTTCATAGCTCCTGAAGTTGATAAATAGTACCACTTGCCTTGGTCATAAAGCCAAGTGCTTGCTTTCATAGAGCCTGAAGTTGATAAATAGTACCACTTGCCTTGGTCGTAAAGCCAATCACTAGCAATCATAGCTCCTGATGATTTAAAGGCATACCAGTTGCCACCTTGATAAAGCCAAGTTTGATTGAACATGACTCCTTTATCATTCATAAAGTACCAAGTTCCCTTGTCTTTAACCCAAGCATTCTGCACTAATTGACCCTGTTTTTGATAGTACCAGTTTTGATTTGATTTTAGCCAACTTTCTGCTTTTACAATCGGATAAAGATCTTTGAAAGATCCTCCATCATCATATTTATGACTGATAGATTTTAGTTTTTCAAGTTTCAACTCGCCATTGTCATAGTCTGCCCAAGAAAAGATCTTTTGACCATTGACAGTCTCTGGTAAGGTAGCTGTGTAAGTCTTGGTTTGATAATCCCATTTAGCATCGAGGTAAGTGTATTGATCATTTGATTCTTCAATACGATAGTAACCTCTCTTTCCACTATCATTATGAATATCATCCACAACTTTCGTTGACCAGGTCTTTACTTCATTTCCGCTCTTGGCTTCTACCTTGATATCTCCTCTATAGCCATACGGAACATAGAAATTCAGGTAACGCCCCTCTACGCCCATCATAGACTTGTCCTTTTCTTGACCTAGGAAATTGACAGTTTGATCTTGACCATCGAGACTAACCGTCCACTCGATTTTCTCGGTTTTTGGCAAATCCAAGACTTTGATATCCACTTCATGACCATTGTTAAACCGAAGAATCTTGCCATCTTGATACTGCACTCCACACTTAACAACCCATTCTTCTTTAAGCTCAAATGCCTGCCCTGAATGAGGTGAAACAAGCAAAGCTAGACCAGCTAGAGACAAACCAAATAATGTGATTTTTTTCATCGTAGATCCTCCTTAGGATTTTTATGTTAATTATATCATATGTTTTATTTTGCAACTCATATCCTAATATGCAAGCAAAAACCTCTGAGATTCTTCTCAAAGGTTCTGATTTTGCTAATTACTGTTCTCAACTGCTGCAGTCACAAAGGCAGTGTAGAGTTCTTCTGGACGGTTTGGACGACTTGAAAGTTCAGGGTGATACTGACACGCTACAAAGAATTTATTTTCAGGAATTTCCACGATTTCGACCAAACGATTGTCTGGAGAAACACCTGAGAAGACAAAACCTGCTGCCTCAAACTGCTCACGGAAGGCATTGTTAAACTCATAACGGTGACGGTGACGGCGTTGCACCACTTCTTGATTGTGATAAGCAGCTGCTGCCTTAGAGCCACGTTTCAACTTAGACGGATAAAGTCCCAAGCGAAGGGTTCCCCCCATATCCTCAACATCAATCTGATCACGCATGATATCAATGATAGGATATTTTGTTTCTGGTGCAAGCTCTGCAGAATTGGCACCTTCAAGACCCAAAACGTGACGAGCAAATTCGATACAAGTCAACTGCATTCCCAAGCATACACCCAACATTGGAACATCATTCTCACGCGCATAGCGAATAGCTTGGATTTTCCCTTCAGTACCACGTTGACCAAAACCACCTGGTACGATGATTCCGTCCGCATCAGACAAGAGTTCCGCCACATTCTCTGCTGTCACATCATTGGCATTGATCCAATTGATTTTAACTTCTGCGTCGTTGGCATAACCAGAGTGTTTCAAGGCTTCAACCACAGAAATGTAGGCATCTTGCAACTCCACATACTTACCGACAAGGGAAATTTTAACTTGTTTCTTGAGGTTCATGACCTTGTCCACCATAGCTGACCACTCTGTCATATCCGCTACTGGTGCGTCTAATTTCAAATGGTCACAGACAATTTGATCCATACCTTGAGCCTGCAAGTTCAATGGAATTTGGTAAAGGTGTTCGACATCCAAAGACTCGATAACGGCTTCTGGTGCCACATCACAGAACTGGGCCAGTTTATTTTTAATTCCTTGACCAGCTGGCTCTTCTGTACGAATAACCAACATATTTGGCTGGATTCCCAATCCACGCAATTCTTTGACAGAGTGTTGTGTTGGTTTGGTTTTCATTTCACCAGCTGCCTTGAGGTAAGGAAGCAAGGTTGTATGGATGTACATAACATTATCCGCACCCACATCTGCCTTCATCTGACGAAGGGCCTCTAGGAATGGCAAGGACTCGATATCTCCAACAGTTCCACCGACCTCTGTGATAATGACATCAGAATCAGTCGTTAGAGCGGCACGCTTGATTTTTTCTTTCAAAGCATCTGTGATATGAGGGATAACCTGGACAGTTGCCCCAAGGTATTCTCCACGGCGTTCTTTACGAAGAACTTCACTGTAGATTTTACCAGTTGTCACGTTGGAATATTTGTTGAGATTGATATCGATGAAACGTTCATAGTGACCCAAGTCCAAATCTGTCTCAGCTCCGTCATCTGTCACAAAAACTTCCCCGTGCTGGTAAGGGCTCATAGTTCCCGGATCGATATTGATATAAGGGTCAAACTTTTGAATGGTTACTTTGAGACCACGATTTTTCAAGAGACGGCCCAGACTCGCTGCAACAATCCCTTTCCCAATAGACGATACCACACCACCAGTTACAAAAATATATTTCGTAGACATAGATTCCTCTTTCTAAAATGCTCAAGGTCTTGTCAACTACGAGGGGACATAGAAAACAAGACCCTACTAATAAGAATAATCTGGAACGACTGCACCAGATTCACAACCAAAATACAAGAAGATAACTTCTTAAAAAACAAAAATAGCTCCCTAAGAACTAGGGAGCCCCGACCTCTAAAAGAGGTGCCCGAACAATATGATACCTAAAAATAGGATAATTGTCAATAGCTAACTTTTATTCCTCGACGTTTTCAGAATCATCGTCTGAAAACTCGTCGTCTTCTTCGTTGAGATCCACGTCTTCACCCAAATCATCAGGAGCAATTTCGTTGATTTCTGCATCATAAGCTTCCACTTCATTTTTCTCATCATCTGGATTTTCATCATCGTATGAAAGAGCAGGATCTGCTTCGTATGCATCTTCGTCTTCTGGGTCATCTGCATTGTAGTCAATAGCATCTGAATCGCCATCCATGAAGGCATTGACACGTTTTTTCTTAGCTTTTGGTGCTACTTCATCGTCGTCATTTTCCTCAAGAGCGATGATTTCTTCGTCGATTTCGTCCACACCATACCCATGAACGAAGACCCCATTTGTTGTCTCCAAGTGAGATGAAGCTACCGTCAAAGTTCAACTCTGTGTAGAACAAAGGCAAGGCTTCGCGGATATCGCTGTTTGATGTTCCAAGGTAGTTTTGAATTTCGTTTACAAGATCGCTAAAATGCATCTCGTGATCGCGACCACGAAGTTCCAAGATAGCACGCGCTACCTCAATCATAGATAGTTCACTTTTTTCTTGCCCAGCAAATACTTCTAATTCCAAAGCGTTTCTCCTCATTTATACTACTATCGCCAGAGCGAACAGACTCTGACCTCATTTTATCATTTACTCTTTATTTTACGATAATTTTGCAGAATAGTCAAAGGTTAAGGGGGAGAAAGTGACAGGACTTTTTATTTCTTTGCTACCCAGCCAATAGCATCGCTAGGTGGATTTTCAATGTCAATCCAGATGAATTCAATACCGATTTCTCCATTTTTAAACTTAGTCAAACGAATACCGTTGATTTCCAGTTCATTGAGTCGTTGACCTGTTAAGACTTCACGTTCTTTCAACTGGAAGACTCCTCGTAAAATCCAGCTGCCAAGAATTTCTTGCTTATCAGTTGACTGAATTGCCTTTCCAGCTTCTTGATTTATATAGGCGTTAATAACATCACAAGAAGATAAAAAGCGTAGTTTAAAAGTTCTTTCTTCTTTAGATAGAGCTAATTTTTTAGTTCCAGGCTCAAAAGCCCCAAATCCAGGACCAAAGAAGTCTGGCCTTTCGTCATGAAAGTTCTTAGAGTCTGGCAGAGGAATGTAGACTTCACTAACTGGACGATAAACCAGCTGTTCAATTTCTTTAATGAGTTTTTTAGTGCCAGTATTGTGAACAAAGTGAATCAAATCCTCACGAATAGCTTTCATCTGAGCTTTTTCTTCCTTACTGGTCCATTTTTTCAATAGAATTTCTTCTAAGGAGAAAGTCACAAAAGCTAGTTCTTCTGGAGTCAGACTGTCTTTGAATTTTTCCTGAATCTTTAGAATCCGTGGCAGACGATCTTTCTTAGCTAGTTTTGATCCTCCGTTAAAGGCATTGAAACCAGAGTTTTCTTCCACATTTCCATGTTTGTCTGTAATAACCCAAGACACTGTTTCTAAGATATCGGTTTTATCCTTTTCAGCTGTCAGTAAATGAAGGTTTTCAAAGAGAGAAAAAGGATCTTCAATATAATGGACATCCCAAGTATCTACCACAATGTCTTTATTGTTAAAAGTCATGTGGAGCTGGCTGTCAGCCGCTGTATACTTGTAGTGGTGTTGCCCATCCGTAAATCGAAAATTGGTTGGATTGTTTTTGGTGGTTGATCCTTCAATGACCAGATTATCAATATCGACTGGCAAATAAGTCGTCTCGCCAACAAAAATCTTAGGATTTTCTCCCTTTGGTGTCGGCATCAAAACGTGGTAAACAGCTTCAACATTGACCGAGTCAGAGTTGAATCCCTTGATTTGCGCCTTGGAAGATTCGATTCTCTGATTTCTCAAAGTCGCAATCTTTCGTGCCAACTCTTCATAGCGTCGATAGTTTTTCTTGTCTGCTGTTTCTTTATCTGCTGAAATATCTGCATGGAATTTGATATCACCCAACAAGTCCGTCCAAGATTGAGAATCTTTTTTAAACTGAGCGATTTTTTGATCTCCAGAATTAATCCCAAAAGACTTGATACCCACTAGGTATTTATGATTTTCATCCACTACGACAGAAGCATCATAGGAAGTATTGGCAATGTCTTCCCCAACAGCATTAAAAGCCTTCTGGAAAACAGTCTCCTGAAACTTGGAGTTAACAATCGGAGCAACATAATTCTCTGTTTGTCCCTCATTTTCGGACTCAGCCTTTTGAGAGAAAGCTTGGCTCAAGCTAGCGAAGTTGGTAATTAAGGTTTTGTATTTTTCTTTTTGTTCAGACTTTAGATGTTCCCACATAAGCACCCTCTTTTCTATTTTCAGTATATCAAAAGAAGATTAGTTTTTCACTAACCCTCTTATATATTCGTTAATTAATACTGTAAAATTCGAAATTTCCTCGTTTTTTAACCAATTTTAAATAATCTTCACCAGACAGAACAGCTAAACCATCATCATAAGCCTTGATCTTTTCAAGAGCCTGGTCATAGCTATCCACAAATTCCTTGACGTAGGACTGACCTTCAAACTGGCCGTTCATCTTGGTGTAGATAATGGCGAATTTTCCTGAGCGGTCAAGTTGAGATTGCCCTTGGCTGTCATTCAAGGCCTTGGCAACATTTTCCGCGATGCGTTTAATCACGGGAACGACTACGCTATTTCCAGCCTGCTTGTATAGCTGACCGTTAGAAACCCCTTCTGGAATTTTAAAGGATTTAGGATATCCTTGAACATTAAAAGTTTCTTTCGGTGTTAGCTTACGAATCTCCCCACTATCTGTCAGAATCAACGGAACATTGTGTCCACCTGTTCCCATGTTTGCTGTTAGGGTTGGGACAACTCCATTTTTATTTTCACGAACATATTGACGACGCCACTGGTAGACCGTGTCTTGACTGGTAACTTCAAATTTTAACTGGTCGTAGAAATTCTGCTTCCCATCACGATAGTAGTAGATCTCGTCTAGTTGATCACCAAAGTTAATCACATCCTGAAGAGTCGTAGTCAGCTTGATTTCCTCTGGGAATTCAAACAAGTCATAAGCTTCCTTGGTATCAAAACCAACGATGTAGATCCGCTCACGGTTTTGTGGGATATTTCCATAGTCTTTTCCGTTGAGAACCTTCCACTTGATAAAGTAGTTGTTCTCGGTCAAGGCTTCACGGATGACCTTGAAGGTATTGCCATGGTCATGACCGACCATGTTTTTTGACGTTTTCGATGAAAATAGCGCGAGGTTTGCATCCCTCAATCATGCGAAGCAACTCAAAGAAAAGATCTCCACGATCGTCATCAAATCCCTTGCGATAGCCTGCAATACTAAAGGCCTGACAAGGGAAACCTCCCATAATCACATCCACGCGCTCAGCTGGAATATCCTCTGGCTGAACATCGTGAATATCACGACCATCCAAATAGGTATCTGGATGGTTTAACTGATAAGTCTGACGCGCATACTTATCAAACTCATTGGCATACACCACTCTGAACTCGTTGGTCTGTTCAAATCCCAACTCAATTCCCCCAACACCTGAGAAGAAGGCTGCAATGTTGTACTTCTCAGATCGGTTCGAACTTACAGAATTTGTCATGTAGTAACCTGCTTTCTAAAATAAAAGATATATAGCTCTATATAGTTTATAAAAAATATTGTTCTAATTCAAATTTTTCAATTCCTTGCTTAGAAAGTATGTACTCTCTAAATGATGATTGCTCTTGGATTATGAAAATCATCAAACTCTATGTTTTGAATTTGGTTATCCTTTTTTAGTGTATTATATAGATTTTTACTTAATCCTAGTTGCGAAATTTGTAACTCTTTTATATCATTTGTTCCAAACATAAACAAATTATACAAATCATCTGAGATAATATTAAATTCTCTTAATGAATTTACTAATAAACCAATTTCAAAATCTACAAATTCATCATCGGTTTGGAGTTTAATAATGGCGATGTTATACATATCATATTCTCTAGTTTTATAGTCATTTAAATCTATATAGACTTTTGCCCTGGAATCATTATAATCATCCGACTGATATGCCTTTTCTCCAAATTGACTACCAACATATTGCATGAAATTTTTATTATGATCCGAAGAAGAACTTAAAATATCTTCCCAATATGATACTAAATTATTTACTCTATCCTTTAGAGAGGAGTAGGAACTTGGAATAAAAACTGAATAATAATTAATTGTAGGTTCAAACCGCAAACGTTTGACGTTGTTATTCGGATAAAAATACCTATAGTCTATAGCTCTATCGGCACCTTCATTAACAAAATTATCAAAAAAGACTTCCTTAACTTTAAGCAAAATTTCTTTGTAGACATTATCAGCATTATGGATAATCTCTGTCTCTTGTATAATTTTCTCTAATTTTATTAAACCTAACTCCGTATAATTTAATAGTTGCTGAGCTCCAGATCTCGTGAGACGAGAAATAAAACTAGGATTATCAAAATCATTAACTATATTACTTTCTAAAGCTAAAATTTTCTCGGAATTATCTAAATTAGATTTATTTACTACAGAATTCTCTAATAGTGGATTTTTTACAGAATCCTTAATATTACTTCGTAAAGATTCAACTGTTTTCTTTAACTGACCATTTCTATTTTGAGGATAGCTATCAAGTTCCACAAAGTGTACAGGAACTAAGATCTTGTTTAGTTCACCATTATTTGAAAAAATCTCATTCAATCTATTGACTCTACCAACTAAGTTTATTAGTTCATTAGTAGCCGAAAAACCTGAAATAAAGAATAAAGAGTCAATAGGCATATTCATACCAGCGAGAATAACTGAATTGGCAATTAAATGTTTAATTGAAGCATCATCTCTAAAACATTTCAGAAGATAATTCCTTATATTATTTGGTAGTCTACCATGTAGATATAGAATTCCTTTTGATAGAAATTCAATTAGCTTAAATTTAGGATGAACTATATCCTTCAATTCTTCAATTAAATTAGCGAGTGATTGTGGTAATTCATCATACTCAGGTAATTGGTTACATAATTCCTCAGCATAATGTTCTATATAAATAGGCCTGTATAAATAATGTAAATTTTTTTTATAATTTTTACTACAGTTAACAATATATTTTAAATTATTTTCCGTATTAGATAATTTAAAAAAGGAACCCAAATATTGCTCGAAGACAAACTGTTCATTGGCATTACTAACATATCTTATATCTAAAACCTTTAAATTATTGTTAATTTTATATTGCTCTACATGCCCTTCTTCATTTTTTAACAATAAATTATTAACATTTTGAATTAGAGGTGAAAAATAGTATATATTTAGTTCGGGATTTAGTTTCTTGTTGAGTTTAAGCAATCTTGCTAACAACAGGCTTCTATTTGCATGTTTCAAACCGAAATCAAAGTTAAACAGTTCATGCGCTTCGTCGATATAGAGAGAATCGAATATTAAGTGTTGTTCAATTAATCGCAACGCTCTCTCTTGTGTAACAATCGCAAGTACTCGTCGATCCGAATCATTATAATTCTGTTCATGAGTTATAATTTTTCTATTTAATTCTCCTAACTTTTTTGCTTCTCGGAATACTTGGTCAATCAACGCTTTAGTAGGTACTATAATTCCAATATTGTCCAACTCATTGTTTTCTAAAATATGTTGATAAATTATTTCGCTTTTTCCATATGATGTTGGAGCAACAAAAGCAAATTTTTTATTTTCTGAAGCAATGATTTCCTTAGATACTTTGTCCTGTTCAAGCGTGTTTATTTTATCACCGTTTGAGAATTGAGCAAGTTTTAAATCCGAAAGAAAATAATTCAATATTCCTTCATCTACCAAACCACTTCTTAAAAGTTTTCGTGCAATTGGATAATAACCAAAATTAACTGAAAAATCATATAGAGCTCTGTAGTCATTGATTTTAAAACATGTTCTAACAATAATTGAATACGCAAATTCTATATAATAACTTCTGGATCTATTTTTTTCAAATTCTTCAATAAATAACAATGATATTGCGAATAAATATTCTGCGTCTCGATTAGTTAATTTTTCTTTTATAAACAATAATTCTAAGATAATATTTACAATCTCTTCTCTTTTAGAGAGTGTTGTCAATGTACTTTTCCCATCGCTACTCATCAATGATTTCCTCTAAGTATTCCAAAAAAATTTCAATAGTTTGTAAATTAATTGCGATAATTATCTCATCTTTTGATTTATGATTTTTTATAAAATTATTTAAGGTGGAAACTTCAAAATTAATTTCATTAATATGATGATTCCCTCTCTTATCTGGTATAATCGTCGATCCTATAATAACGTTATTATCCTCAATTTTAAAATAATCTCCGTTAGTATAATTCGTTGATAATTCCGCAACTCTTTTAACTAAACTATTCGGTGATTGAGCGATTTTTGTATGATTATATGCATTCCGCCACGGATTATTGATTTTTTCATTTTCACCAGATAATTGTTTCTCCAATCCTTTGTATGCTCTATATACTGTATTTCTATGACTATTATTATGTCCTATCTGACTAGATTTACTCTCTAACAACCAGAATTTTTCACCCTCAAGTACAAGACCGTCAAACCCTTTTTTAGCAGAATTTTCCTCTAAATTTCTAAAACAATATTCTTGAGAAAAACCTTTTGTTCTCAATAAACATATGACAACTAATTCCGCTATTGCTCCATTTCTTTTGTTAATGTCAATTCTTCCAAGATAATTTAGCAATTCTCTTGCTTCTTCCTTCAAAGATAATGAACTTTCACGACCCGAAATAATCGTTAACAAATTCTCTTTAATAAAAGTTTTATCCGTTTCAGATAACTGTTCAATAGCTAGTCTTAAGTAACGGTAATGCTTCTCACTACGTTCAAACTCAATATCTGATATAGACAATTTAATAACCTACTTTAACACTTTATTTTCCATTATACCAAAAAACACGGCTCATCACCGTGTTTCTGTGTTTATTTGGCTCTATAATATTTGTAGTGGGTAAATCCCCTATAAATATTATGGAGCCTATTTTTGTGTAGAAAAAAAGTCCCATATGACCTATAATGAAAAGCGACGAAAACAACTCATTAGAAAGAATCATATGGAACCATTACATTTTATCACAAAACTACTCGATATCAAAGACCCTAATGTCCAAATTATGGATGTTGTTAATAGAGATACCCACAAGGAAATCATCGCTAAACTGGATTATGAG
>CAKMPG010000191.1:0-2521 GCA_927911355.1 Streptococcus mitis
TTTTTCAAAGTGTTTGGCTGCGTTCAGAATGGTTTCCTTAACCTCTGGGTCAATTCCTTCACCAAGGTATTCCTTAGGCAAAGCAATTTTCATGCCCTTGATGTCTTGGCCGATTTTTGAAGTAAAATCGGCAATGCGGACAGGAGCAGAAGTAGAGTCTTTGGCATCTTCGCTTGCAATAGCATTGAGCAAGAAGGCATTTTCCTTAACAGTCGGAGCGAAAGGTCCAATCTGGTCTAATGAACTACCAAAGGCAATGAGACCGAAACGTGAAACTGTTCCGTAGGTTGGTTTGAGACCGACGATCCCATTGAAGGCAGCAGGTTGGCGGATAGATCCACCAGTATCAGAACCAAGTGACAAGCGGACTTGTCCTGAGGCTACAGCTGCAGCAGAACCACTTGATGATCCACCAGGGACCTTGCTGTAGTCCCAAGCATTTTTAGTGGCACCGTAGTAAGAAGTCTCACCTGATCCACCCATGGCAAACTCGTCCATGTTGGTTTTCCCTACGACAATCATGCCTTTCGCTTTTGCATTGGCAACGGCTGTCGCATCAAAGATTGGCTCGTAGTTGTAGAGCATTTTTGAGGCTGCAGTTGTAAGAATACCGTCTGTAGAGATATTATCTTTAACTGCAAGTGGAATTCCTGAAAGGACATTATCAGCATCGATTCCAGCTTCATCAATAGCTTTAGCTTGAGCAAGAGCTTGCTCTTCAGCGATGGTAACAAAAGCGTTGATAGCGGTCTCGCGAGACTTGATATCTTCAAGTGTTGCTTGTGTTAATTCAGTTGCTGAAATTTCCTTAGAGACAAGGAGATTGTGCAAGTCTTCAATGGTTTTATTGTTGAAAGTCATTAGGCATCTCCTCCATCGTCTAGGATAGCTGGTACCTTGATATAGTAGTTGTCTTTTTCAGGTACGTTTTTAAACAAGCGATCACGGTCTGTTCCTTCTTCGGCCACATCAGGGCGTAGAACGGTCTTGCGGTCAGCCATAGTTGTAGTTGGTGCGACACCAGTTGTGTCAACTTCGCCCAGCAACTCAACCATGTCAACAATCTTAGACAAGGTGGTCGCAAAGGCAGCAGTTTCTTCTTCAGAGAATCTTAATTTTGAAAGATTGGCAACGTGTGTTACCTCTTCTTGCGTAATTTTCATCTTGCATCCTTTCGTGAAATGATGATTTTTAGTCTGTTCTATTTTACCATATTTTCCTATAAATAAGGGAAGGAAAGATGAAAAAAGACAGGTATAGGATGGAGAACGGATTCTGATGATGATTTATTTGAAAAGCGGATTTCAAAGGGGAAAATATATGGTACAATAGTTTAACAGAGAAGTGAAGACGGTGGTTACAAAATCGAAAGGATGGTGATGCTTATGTGCAGAACCTGTAAAATCTTAGTAGAAAGGAGTAACCAGATTTGTCCCCTTTTGAGGTTTTGACACTCATGTTTGTAGCTGGTAACTTTGTTATCACGCTCCTAAAGTTCATCCTTGAATTGGTGAAAGAGACAAAAAAATAGCCGTCCTAACTTTGGCGAGTTAACGAGCTATTTTTTAGTTATGTAATTACAGCCACCGTCTTAAACGGCTCTGTGGGGTGTTGTTGTCGCAACACCTTTTTCTATATTTATTGTAACATTTATTTTAAAAATTGCAAGTGGAATTGTTATACTTTAGCAGCGTCTGATATAAAATAGAAATTGAAAAAAATGCTAAAATCCGATATAATGGAGTGTTGAAAGGAATGGTAAAATCCAATGTAGAAATCATTCTTAGCTATTGAAACAAGAAAAATAGAGAATCAAAGAAAGAGAACTTATGAATATTCAAGAAGAAATTAAGAAACGTCGTACCTTTGCCATCATCTCCCACCCGGACGCGGGGAAAACAACTATCACTGAGCAGTTGCTCTACTTTGGGGGCGAGATTCGTGAGGCTGGTACCGTAAAAGGAAAGAAAACAGGGACTTTTGCCAAGTCTGACTGGATGGATATCGAGAAGCAACGTGGGATCTCGGTTACTTCATCTGTTATGCAATTTGACTACGATGGCAAGCGTGTGAATATCCTCGACACGCCAGGGCACGAGGATTTCTCAGAAGATACCTATCGTACTTTGATGGCGGTGGATGCTGCGGTCATGGTCGTGGACTCTGCCAAGGGTATCGAGGCGCAAACCAAGAAATTATTTGAAGTTGTCAAACACCGTGGTATTCCAGTCTTTACCTTTATGAATAAGCTGGACCGTGACGGTCGTGAGCCTTTGGATCTCTTGCAAGAATTGGAAGAAGTCTTGGGCATTGCTAGCTATCCGATGAACTGGCCAATCGGGATGGGGAAAGCTTCGAAGGCTTGTATGACCTCTATAACCAACGCTTGGAGCTCTATAAAGGGGATGAGCGTTTTGCCAGTTTAGAAGATGGGGACAAGCTTTTTGGTAGCAATCCTTTCTACTGAGCAAGTCAAGGATGATATTGAGCTTTTAAATGAAGCTGGAAATGAATTCTCAGA
>CAKMPG010000192.1:0-6243 GCA_927911355.1 Streptococcus mitis
GTTGATGCAGTTCAGGCGCTTGCCAAGATTCCGACTGAAAAGTATCTGACAGAACGAGTGGATTTTGCGACTTTCTCTAGTCACAAGTTTCACGGAGTTCGAGGTGTTGGATTTGTCTATATCAAGTCTGGCAAGAAGATTTACGCCTCTTTTAACAGGTGGCTGGTCAGGAACGTGATTACCGTTCGACAACTGAAAATGTGGCAGGAATTGCAGCGACAGCCAAGGCTCTCCGCTTGTCTATGGAAAAGCTAGATATCTTTACTAGCAAGACTGGTCAGATGAAGGCAGTGATTCGCCAAGCACTTCTGGACTATCCAGATATTTCTGTCTTTTCAGATGAGGAAGACTTTGCCCCTCATATTCTGACTTTTGGAATCAAGGGTGTTCGTGGTGAAGTCATCGTTCACGCCTTTGAAGACTATGATATTTTTATCTCAACGACCTCTGCTTGTTCGTCCAAGGCAGGGAAACCAGCCGGAACCCTGATTGCTATGGGAGTGGACAAGGATAAGGCTCAGTCAGCTGTGCGTTTAAGCCTAGACCTTGAAAATGATATGAGTCAGGTCGAGCAGTTCTTGACCAAGTTAAAATTGATTTACAATCAAACTAGAAAAGTAAGATAGGAGCATTCATGCAGTATTCAGAAATTATGATTCGCTACGGTGAGCTTTCAACCAAGGGCAAAAACCGTATGCGTTTCATCAATAAACTTCGCAATAATATTTCAGACGTTTTGTCTATCTATCCCCAAGTTAAGGTAACGGCAGATCGTGACCGTGCCCACGCTTACCTCAATGGAGCAGATTATACAGCAGTAGCAGAATCGCTTAAACAAGTTTTTGGAATTCAAAACTTTTCCCCTGTTTATAAGGTTGAAAAATCTGTAGAAGTTCTGAAGTCTTCTGTCCAAGAGATTATGCAGGACATCTACAAGGATGGCATGACCTTTAAAATTTCTAGCAAGCGTAGCGACCACAACTTTGAGTTGGATAGTCGTGAACTCAATCAAACCCTTGGAGGTGCTGTTTTTGAAGCTATTCCAAATGTGCAAGCTCAAATGAAAAGTCCTGACATCAATCTTCAGGTGGAGATACGTGAAGAAGCAGCCTATCTTTCTTATGAAACCATTCGTGGGGCTGGTGGTTTGCCAGTTGGAACTTCAGGTAAAGGCATGCTCATGTTGTCAGGAGGAATCGATTCCCCTGTAGCTGGCTATCTAGCGCTTAAACGAGGGGTAGATATAGAGGCCGTTCACTTTGCCAGCCCACCTTATACTAGTCCAGGCGCTCTCAAGAAAGCCCAAGATTTGACCCGTAAATTGACCAAGTTTGGTGGAAATATCCAGTTTATCGAAGTTCCTTTTACAGAGATTCAAGAGGAAATCAAGGCCAAAGCGCCCGAAGCTTACTTAATGACTCTAACTCGTCGCTTTATGATGCGGATTACAGATCGTATTCGTGAGGTACGAAATGGTTTAGTTATCATAAATGGGGAAAGCCTAGGTCAAGTAGCCAGCCAAACCTTGGAGAGCATGCAGGCTATCAATGCGGTTACCAACACTCCCATCATCCGTCCAGTTGTGACAATGGATAAGTTGGAAATTATTGACATTGCTCAGGAAATTGACACCTTTGAAATTTCTATCCAGCCTTTTGAAGACTGTTGTACCATTTTTGCGCCAGATCGTCCGAAAACAAATCCTAAGATTAAGAATGCGGAGCAGTATGAAGCTCGTATGGATGTTGAAGGTTTAGTTGAGCGAGCAGTGGCTGGAATCATGATTACTGAGATTACACCGCAGGCTGAAAAAGATGAAGTGGATGACTTAATTGACAATCTTCTCTAATCAGAAAATCCAGAAGAATTTAGAAAAATAAATGAAAAAGTTAGTTTTTAATTCCAAAAACGGAAGCAAAACTAACTTTTTTTCTATAAATGTGATATAATAAAATAAAATTTTGAATATAGAGAGTTTTCTGACAATGAATCAATCCTACTTTTATTTAAAAATGAAAGAACACAAACTCAAGGTTCCTTATACAGGTAAGGAACGCCGTGTACGTGTTCTTCTACCTAAAGATTATGAGAAAGACACGGATCGTTCCTATCCTGTTGTTTACTTTCATGACGGGCAAAATGTTTTTTATAGCAAGGAGTCTTTCATTGGCCATTCATGGAAGATTATCCCAGCTATTAAGCGTAATCCTGATATCAGTCGCATGATTGTCGTTGCCATTGACAATGATGGTATGGGGCGGATGAATGAGTATGCGGCTTGGAAGTTCCAAGAATCTCCTATTCCAGGGCAGCAGTTTGGCGGTAAGGGTGTGGAGTATGCCGAGTTTGTCATGGAGGTGGTCAAACCTTTTATCGATGAGACCTACCGTACCAAAGCTGATCGACAGCATACGGCTATGATTGGCTCCTCACTAGGCGGCAATATTACCCAGTTTATCGGTTTGGAATACCAAGACCAAATTGGTTGCTTGGGAGTCTTTTCATCTGCCAACTGGCTGCACCAAGAAGCCTTTAATCGCTATATCGAGCGCAAGAAACTATCGCCTGACCAGCGTATCTTTATCTATGTTGGAACAGAAGAAGCAGATGATACGGACAAGACCCTGATGGCTGGTAATATCAAACAAGCCTATATCGATTCGTCTCTTCGCTATTACCATGATTTGATAGCTGGTGGGGTACACTTAGATAATCTTGTCTTGAAAGTTCAGTCTGGTGCCATACATAGTGAAATCCCTTGGTCGGAGAATTTACCAGACTGTCTGAGATTTTTTGCAGAGAAATGGTAAGTTAGAAAAGGAGAAATCCAATGCATATTGAAAACCTTAGCCACTGGAGTGGTCATCTTAACCGTGAAATGTACCTTAACCGTTATGGTCATGCTGGGATTCCAGTTGTGGTCTTTGCTTCATCAGGTGGTAGTCACAATGAATACTATGATTTTGGCATGATTGATGCTTGTGCTTCCTTTATTGAGGAAGGTCGTGTTCAGTTCTTTACCCTATCCAGTGTGGATAGTGAGAGCTGGTTGGCCACTTGGAAAAATGGGCACGACCAAGCAGAGATGCACCGTGTCTACGAGCGTTATGTGATTGAAGAGGCTATTCCTTTTATCAAGCATAAGACAGGTTGGTTTGATGGGATGATGACGACAGGTTGCTCGATGGGCGCCTACCATGCACTCAACTTTTTTCTCCAACATCCAGATGTCTTTACCAAGGTGATTGCTCTTAGTGGTGTTTACGACGCACGTTTCTTTGTCGGCGATTACTACAATGACGATGCCATTTACCAAAACTCGCCAGTAGATTATATCTGGAACCAGAACGACGGCTGGTTTATTGACCGTTATCGTCAGGCAGAGATTGTGCTTTGTACGGGTCTCGGTGCCTGGGAACAAGATGGCTTGCCATCCTTCTACAAGCTCAAAGAAGCCTTTGACCAGAAACAAATTCCAGCCTGGTTTGCTGAATGGGGACACGATGTCGCCCACGACTGGGAATGGTGGCGCAAACAAATGCCTTATTTCCTCGGCAATCTCTATTTATAAAAGGAGTTACCTATGAATTACCTTGTTATTTCTCCCTACTATCCACAAAACTTTCAACAGTTTACCATAGAACTAGCCAATAAAGGCATCACAGTCTTGGGGATTGGCCAAGAACCATACGAGCAATTGGATGAACCTTTACGCAATAGCCTAACCGAATATTTCCGTGTGGACAATCTTGAAAATATAGATGAAGTCAAGAGAGCAGTTGCTTTCCTTTTCTATAAACATGGTCCAATTGATCGCATCGAATCCCACAATGAATATTGGCTAGAGTTGGACGCAAGTCTTCGTGAGCAATTCAATGTTTTTGGTGCCAAACCAGAGGATCTCAAAAAGACGAAATTTAAGTCTGAAATGAAGAAGCTTTTCAAAAAAGCAGGTGTCCCTGTGGTCCCTGGAGCTGTTATCAAGACGGAAGCAGATGTTGATCAAGCAGTGAACGAAATCGGTCTTCCAATGATTGCCAAACCTGATAATGGAGTGGGAGCAGCCGCAACCTTTAAGCTTGAAACAGAAGACGATATCAATCACTTCAAGACTGAGTGGGATCATTCAACTGTTTATTTCTTTGAGAAATTTGTCACCTCTAGCGAAATTTGCACTTTTGATGGTCTAGTGGACAAGGATGGAAAGATTGTCTTTTCAACAACTTTTGACTACGCCTATACACCGCTTGATCTCATGATTTACAAGATGGACAATTCTTATTACGTTCTCAAGGATATGGATCCTAAATTACGTAAATATGGTGAGGCAATTGTCAAAGAATTTGGTATGAAAGAACGGTTCTTCCATATTGAGTTCTTCCGTGACGGGGACGACTACATTGCCATTGAGTACAATAACCGTCCTGCAGGTGGTTTTACCATTGATGTTTATAACTTTGCCCATTCCTTGGACCTCTATCGTGGCTATGCAGCTATTGTCGCAGGAGAAGAGTTCCCAGCGTCAGACTTTGAAGCTCAATATTGTTTAGCTACATCCCGTCGTGCAAATGCTCACTATGTTTATTCTGAGGAGGAGTTGCTTGCCAAATATAGTCAGCAGTTCAAGGTTAAAAAAAATCATGCCTGCAGCCTTTGCGGAACTTCAAGGGGATTACCTGTATATGCTGACAACTCCGAGTCGACAAGAAATGGAGCAAATGATTGCAGATTTCGGACAACGTCAAGAATAAGAACTTTCGGATTAAGGAAAATTACTCCCTTAATCCTTTTGTTTTTTATAAGAAATAAAACCGCTTTCTCATATATTCTTTTAGAAAACCTGTTGCTAAAAGATATAAAAATTGATAGAATAAGGATTGTCTAAAAAATTTTAAGGAGAATCTATCAAATGGATTTTACATGGGCAATTAAATATGCCACTGAATTCTTGGGAACTGCTATTTTGATCATTCTTGGTAATGGTGCAGTTGCTAACGTTGAACTTAAAGGTACGAAAGGTCACCAAAGTGGCTGGCTCGTTATCGCTGTTGGTTACGGTATGGGGGTTATGATTCCAGCCTTGATGTTTGGTAACGTATCAGGTAACCACATCAACCCAGCCTTCACTCTTGGACTTGCGATCAGCGGTCTCTTCCCTTGGGCACAGGTAGCGCCTTATATCCTTGCACAAGTTTTGGGTGCTATCTTTGGTCAAGCCTTGGTTGTGGCAACACACCGCCCATACTACTTGAAAACTGAAAATCCAAACAACATCTTGGGTACTTTCTCAACAATTTCAAGTTTGGATAATGGTACAAAAGAATCACATTTTGCAGCAACTGTTAATGGTTTTGTAAATGAGTTTGTTGGTTCATTTGTTCTTTTCTTTGCAGCTCTTGGAATGACTAAAAACTTCTTTGGTGCTGAACTAGTATCAAAAGCACAAGCGGCTATTAATGCTCAAGTTGCACAAGCAACTACTCAAGGTCAAACCATTCCTCAAGAACAAGTAACAGCAGCACTTGACCAAGCTAAAGAACAAGTAGCACCATTTATGACATCTGGTCTTGGAATTGCTCACTTGGCAGTAGGTTTCCTAGTTATGGCCTTGGTAACATCACTTGGTGGACCTACAGGACCTGCCTTGAACCCAGCCCGTGACTTGGGACCACGTCTCCTTCATGCTTTCCTTCCAAAATCAGTTCTTGGTGAGCACAAAGGTGATTCAAAATGGTGGTATTCTTGGGTACCAGTAGTAGCACCTATCGCAGCAGCAATTGCGGCAGTAGCTATCTTCAAATTCCTTTACCTATAAGAAATTGAAACCGAGGAAATCCTCGGTTTTTAGGTGACATTTTTACGAAAAATCGGTAAATTTGAGCATAATATCTTGTAAAAAAATTCTAAAATCCTTTAAAATAAAAGAGTTGGAGGAATTTATGAATGTAAATCAGATTGTACGGATTATTCCTACTTTAAAAGTTAATAATAGAAAATTAAATGAAACATTTTATATTGAAACCCTTGGCATGAAGGTCTTGTTAGAAGAATCAGCATTTCTGTCACTAGGTGATCAAACAGGTCTAGAAAAGCTGGTTTTAGAAGAAGCTCCTAGTATGCGTACTCGTAAGGTGGAGGGAAGAAAAAAGCTGGCTAAACTGGTTATCAAGGTGGAAAATCCCTTGGAAATCGAAGGACTCTTATCTAAAAACAGATTCGATCCATCGATTATAATAAAAGGTC
>CAKMPG010000193.1:0-12054 GCA_927911355.1 Streptococcus mitis
TGGCGAACCATTCCAAGCGAGTGGTTGTTCAGCATAACCACCTTGATTGGCACCTTGTAAATGTTCAAAATAGCCAATTCCTGGTTAGTCATTTGGAAACCGCCATCCCCAACAAACAAGACTACTTCCTTATCTGGATTAGCAATTTTAGCTCCGATTGCTGCTGGAATTCCAAATCCCATCGTTCCCAAACCACCTGAAGTCACTAACTGACGTTCATTTTGGTAGGGATAATACTGAGCTGTCCACATTTGGTGTTGACCAACGTCTGTTACCACAATAGCATCTCCGTTAGTTAATTCACCAATTCGTTCAATAACAGCTTGCGGTTGAACTACACGCTCTTTCTTATCGTAAGAACGAACGCGGTTCTTGTCTTTAGTGACTTTCTCAATCCATTTCTCAGTATTGTTATGAACTGTCGGTTCAGCCAGCAACATTTGCAAAGCTTTCTTAGCATCTCCAACTACAGGAATATCTGCACTGATAATCTTGCCAATCTCGGCTGGGTCAATATCAATATGAGCAACCTTAGCATTCTTAGCGAAGGTCTTAGGATTCCCCGTCAAGCGGTCATCGAAACGACAACCAATACTAATCATAAAGTCCGCTTCCGTCATGGCAATATTAGCTGCAAATGACCCGTGCATGCCTCCCATTCCAAGGAAGAGTGGATGACTCGTTGCAATCGTTCCTTGTCCCAAAAGACTGGTTACCACCGGGATTTGATAGCGTTCTGCAAATTCATTTAATTCTGCAGCTGCTTCAGCATAACTAATCCCCCCACCAGCTAACAAGACTGGTTTTATGCTTGGACAATTGCTTCAAAATTTTCTTGATTTGCATATCATTCGGCTCAAGAGTCGGTTGATAGCTTGGTAGGTTCACTTCTGGTGAATAGATGAAGTCGGTTTCTAAAGCAGATACGTCTTTAGGTAGGTCAATAACAACTGGCCCTGGTCGACCTGTAGTTGCGATATGGACAGCTTCCGTAATGATTCGAGGGATATCAGCTGTCTCCCGAACTTGGTAATTGTACTTAGTGATTGGCATGGTAATTCCCACAATGTCTGCCTCCTGGAAGGCATCCTTCCCAATCCCTGCTCGCGCCACCTGACCTGTAAAGACCAAAAGGGGAACACTGTCGCTCATGGCATCCGCAATCCCTGTAATAGCATTTGTTGCTCCCGGTCCGCTAGTGACGACGGCAACACCCAACTTTCCAGTTGATTTGGCATAACCTTCAGCTTCATGCAAACAACCTTGCTCATGGCGTCCTAGAATGTGGCGAATGCCTTTAAAATTATATATCGCATCATACAAAGGCAAGACCGCACCACCAGGATAACCAAAGATGGTATCAATTCCTAAATCACGAAGTGTTTCCAAAACTAGATCCGACCCCGTCTTAGGAGATTCTAAACTGATTTTCTCCATTGTTCCCCTTTCTCTTCTCTTAAAAATAACTTGTTACTATCATACCATTTTTTCAAAATTTTTCAAGAGAAAAGAAGAAATTTTTCTGAATTTTCTATTTTAAAGTTTATTTATGAATGTTATTTTTGTTTTATAAAAAAGATACCGATTTCATTTACTAAAAAAAGAAAAAAAGAACTGATTTCTCAGTCCTTCATTAATCTTATTCTACACTAAAATAGGTATGGGTAAACTGGTTGTTGGCCTTGGTGGATTTCGACTTCAACGTCTTCGAATTCTTCTGCGATTTCTTGGGCAATTTCATTGGCAAGTTCTTCGCTTCCGTCTTCACCGACATAGAAGGTTACGATTTCACTGTCTTCATCCAACATATGTTTCAATGTTTCTGTCAAGGTTTGGTGCATGTCAGGGTTTGACACGAGGATTTTCCCATCCACCATACCAAGATTATCGTTTTCATGGATTTCTAAGCCATCAATGGTTGTATCACGAACGGCTGTTGTGACGCTTCCACTAATGACATCGCTAAGAGCAGCAGTCATACGCTCTTGATTTTCTTCGATGGACTTGCTTGGATCAAAGGCAAGAAGACTTGTCAAACCTTGAGGAAGAGTACGAGTCTCTACCACTACTGCTGGTTGCTCCAAAACTTCTGCTGCAGATTGAGCTGCCATGAAGATATTTTTGTTGTTTGGCAGGAAGATGATGTTACGAGCGTTGACCTGCTCAACAGCCTTGATAAAGTCTTCTGTTGAAGGGTTCATGGTTTGACCGCCTTCGATAACATAATCTACACCTTGAGAACGGAAGATATCTGCTAGACCTTTACCAGCCACCACAGCAATCAAAGCATACTCTTTTTCTTCAGCTGGTTTGCTAACTTGAGCAGCTTCTTTCTCAACCTGTGCTTCGTGTTGGTTACGCATATTGTCAACTTTTACCTTGACCAAGCTACCATATTTAAGACCTTCTTGCATAACAAGTCCTGGATCTTCTGTATGAACATGGACTTTGACAATTTCATCATCGTTAACAACGAGGAGAGAATCTCCAAGTTCATTCAAGTAGTTACGGAATTCGTCGTAGTCAAAATCTTTGGCATAGGTTGGACCTTGTTTAAGAGCTACCATGATTTCAGTACAGTAACCAAAGGTGATGTCCTCAGTCGCTACGTGACCAGCCACAGACTTATGATGCTCTGCATTGATCATCTCACTCATGTTGGCAGGAGTCGCTACAAAGTCCTCGGATGCAATATATTCACCAGTAAGGGCTGAAAGGAAACCTTCATAGATGAAGACCAGTCCTTGACCACCTGAATCCACAACGCCAACTTCCTTCAAGACTGGAAGCATATCTGGCGTTTTAGCTAGAGCGGTTTTAGCACCTTCTAAGGCTGCACGCATGACTTCAACAGCGTCATCTGTCTGCTCAGCTTTTTTCTTAGCACCGATAGCAGCCCCACGAGAAACTGTCAAAATCGTTCCTTCAACTGGTTTCATCACTGCCTTATAGGCAACTTCTACACCTGATTGGAAGGCGAGGGCCAAGTCTTGACCTGTTAACTCGTCTTTATCCTTGATGGCTTGTGAAAATCCACGGAAAAGCTGAGACGTAATAACTCCTGAGTTTCCACGCGCACCCATCAAAAGACCTTTGGCAAGAATGCTCGCTACCTCGCCAACTGTAGAAGCTGGCTTATCTGCAACTTCTTTAGCACCATTTTCAATGGTCATTCCCATGTTTGTTCCAGTATCTCCATCTGGAACTGGAAAGACGTTTAATGAATTGACATATTCAGCTTGCTTATTCAAGCGAGTTGATGCAGCCTGCACCATTTCTTGAAATAAGCTAGTAGTAATTTTTGACACGGTTATTCTCCTACAACTTTGATATTTTGAATGTAGACATTTACAGTCTGAGCAGTAATTCCAAGTTGGTTTTCCAAACTAAAACGAACACGCTCTTGAATGTTTTTTGACACTTCGCTAATCTTTGTTCCGTAGCTCAACACGGTATATACATCAACTGCAATACTGCCATCTTCGGCTGCCTTTACGACGACACCTTTGGAATAATTTTCCTTACCTAGAAGGGCTTGGAAATTATCTTTGAGGGCATTTTTACTAGCCATACCGACCACACCAAAAATCTCAGTTGCTGCTCCACCTACGACGGTTGCAATCACTTCATCTGTTAGTTCGATTTGACCATCTTTTGTATTAATTTTTACAGTCATCCTTTTTACCTCAACTAGTTGATACTCTATTTTATCATATTTCAGCCCAAGTGTAAAAGCAGAATACTGTATCAGCGGATATTTACTCTATTTTTCAAATGATTTTATATCTACAGTAAAAGAAAAAAGACCCTAAGGTCTCCTCACTTTTTATTATTAAACGCGTTCAACTTTACCTGATTTCAAAGCACGAGCTGAAGCCCAAACTTTTTTAGGTTTACCATCGATAAGAACAGTAACTTTTTGAAGGTTTGGTTTTACGGCACGTTTTGTTTGGTTCATCGCGTGTGAACGGTTGTTTCCTGATACAGTCTTACGACCTGTAAAGTAACATACTTTAGCCATTGTGTTTTCCTCCTATTAGATCTAATATAGCGGATGTGCTAGCACCACATACTGTACTATGTTATCACACTTTCTTCATTTTTGCAAGGGAATTGGAAGATTTTTTTATTTAACGTAGACAATTTCCAACTTCCCAAAGGCCACATCTCCACGGATAATCAAGGTTTTGCTGGTTGGCGCTAGAGGAGTATCTGCCTTGGCTACGCCACAGAAAGTTTCTACCTTTAAATCAACTCCCCAATGTTTAGGAACATAGATAACTGCATTCCCAAAACCGACTTCCACTTTCAGAGTTGCGCTATCTCCTAAAATCTCTGCATTGTCATAATAGATTTTGGCATTCCCAAATCCGACCTCAAACTCATCTTCTACCAATTCTTGGTCTTGCTTGTAAAATGTACCCGCCCCAAAAGCAACTTCCTTATCTGTCAGAATGGTCTTTTCACCGTCATACCACCATTTTTTCCCATTCCAAGTTCTGTTAGAATGAGTGAGTGCGCTGACACCCATTACGATTAAAATACTTGCCCAGAACAATGACTGATTAGGAATTGGTAAAATGCCATAAAAGTGGTTAGCAATCATTAAGGCTACTAGAGCTGTAAAAGAGGCTGAAGTTAAGTGACGACGCAACAAAGCTCCAACTGATTGATAGGCAAAAAATCCAATACCAAGCAAGGGCCAAATTTGCCCACCGAATGAAGGGATTCCAAAATTTCCTTGTAATAATATTAAAGCTGCCAATACTAGCAACACAATACCAAATGCTTTCTTTTTCATGTTCTTACCTCATGTTTCTTAGATTTTCTTTTAGGAGGGATTGGTAATGCCGTGAGACATGAACCTCCTTATGGGTCTGATAAAAGGAAATAGTTCCTGTCCCTGAAAAGGACTTGTCAACCGAGTAAACTTGCCGAATATTAGCAATGGTCGACTTGGATACTCGACTGAAATAACGAGGAAGGATAGACTCTAACTCATAGAGTTTAAGCCGAACCTCGTAGGCATCTTTCTGGGTATGAGCGTAAATCTTGCTACCTTCCGTCTCAAAGAAGAGAATTTCCGATAAGTCCAGATAATATTCACCTGTTCCCTTGTAAAAAATCAACCGAGGAGACTTGGACTCTTGCAAGAGCCGCTGTAAATCCGCAATCTCATCTGTCAAAGACGCTGCCTTGATGACAATTTCAGTTTCCTCTAAATTGCTGTCAATTTCAATTCGTAACTTCATTCCATCTCCTTTCTGACTCTACTATATCAAAGCTAAAATAAGAAAACAAGAGCAAAAAAGCAAGTGGTTACTTTAGACTCGTAAGTGGTTGTAAGGTTACCTTAACTTACAGGTCAAAATAGAAAGAAAAGCACACCCCACGCAAGAGCACAAATATAGCCAACCACTACATCCTTGGGATAATGCACGCCACCTAAGACTCTCACTAGACCTAGGAGGGCTGACAAGACCAACGAGATAACCCCTACAGATAAACTAGCATGTAAGCAAGCCATGGAGATAATGGTTGCTGAAAAGACATGACGACTGGGCATAGACTGACCAGGACTATCTCTATCAAGCAAAGGTTTAATAGTCCATTCCTCATAAGGCCTAGGAGCATTGATTTTCTTGCGAAGAAAGGACAAAATCACAAAACCTGATGCAGGAATAAACACATACATCAAGGCCTGTTTCCCAAATCCTTCTCGGAAATAGATAGTGGTTAACAAGGTCAGATAAACTATAGGCATAACTACTGTCATGAACCGATTAAAAGATCTTAACAGCATCAGATGGAACTGATTATTTTTAATGTTAGCAGCGATGTGGCCATACCATTCTTGATAATTTTTCATATATTTTCTCATCACTTACTCAAATTTTATACTCAATAAAAATCAAAGAGCAAACTAGGAAGCTAGCTGCAGACTGCTCAAAGCACTGCTTTGAGGTTGTAAATAAGACTGACGGAGTCAGTAACATATACCGAAGCTGACGCGGTTTGAAGAGATTTTCGAAGAGTATTGCTTGCAGGGAAGCACTTGTCTTCTAGTATAGTGCAGAAAAAGAAGGCCGTCAAGCCTTCTTTGGGTTTATTCTTCTGCTTCACCTTCTGTAAATTGACTGTTGTAGAGGTCAGCGTAAAAACCAGCTTGCATCATTAGCTCATCATGATTGCCTTGCTCGATGATATTGCCATCTTTCATGACAAGAATCAAGTCAGCATTTCGGATAGTAGACAAGCGGTGGGCGATGACAAAGGAAGTTCTTCCCTCCATCAATCGGTCCATGGCTTTCTGGATCAATTCCTCTGTACGGGTATCAACCGAAGAGGTCGCCTCATCCAAAATCAAGAGTGGCGCATCTTTCAGCAAAGCACGAGCAATGGTCAAGAGCTGTTTTTGTCCGACAGACAAGGTCACTGTATCATCTAAGACGGTATCGTAACCATCTGGTAGGGTCATGATAAAGTGGTGAATCCCTACAGCCTTGCTGGCTTCAATCACGCGCTCATCACTAATACCTGTTTGGTTATAGATAAGATTGTCGCGAATAGTCCCTTCAAAGAGCCAAGTGTCCTGCAAAACCATTGAAAAGGCAGCGTGTACTTCCGAACGCTTCATCTCCTTGGTATCCACGCCATCAATGCGGATACTTCCCTCATCAATCTCATAGAACTTCATCAAAAGATTGACAATAGTTGTCTTACCAGCTCCTGTCGGTCCGACAATCGCGACCTTTTGACCTGCATGAGCTGTCGCAGAAAAGTCATGGATGATGGTTCGCTCTGGTGTGTAACCAAAGGAAACTCGATCAAAGACTACTTGACCTTTCATGTCGCTCAGTTGTCTTTCTTTATAAGATTCATCTTCCATTTCCTCTTCAGCTAGAAATTCGAAGACACGTCCCATGGCTGCGCTAGCCTGCTGAAGACTGGTAATCCCTTGAGCGATTTGTGAAAGGGGCTGAGAAAAGATACGCACGTAGGCCATAAAGGCAACGATAATCCCGATACTAATCTGCCCATTTAAGGCCAAGGCTGCACCGACGATAATCACTAAGGCATAGCTAAAGTTCCCAATGAACATCATGATCGGCATCATAATCCCTGAAATAAACTGAGATTTCCAGATACTGTTATACAGACGATGGTTTAATGTCGCAAATTCTTCTTTTGTGCTCTCGATAGCATTGTAACTGGTCACCACATTATGGCCAGAGTACATTTCCTCCACATAGCCATTGACAGCCGCCAAATCCTGTTGCTGACTCTTAAAGAATCCCTGCGATTTGCCCATAAAGACGGACACAAAAGCAAAACCGATAAGAGTTGAAGCAACCGTCACCAAGGCTAAAATCCAGTTCATCCCAAACATGGTTACCAAGACTGCCACGACCAGTAAAGTGGATGAAAGAACTGTTCCCAGACTTTGATTGAGGGATTGGGCTGCAGTGTCAACGTCATTAGTCACACGAGACAAGGTATCCCCTTGAGAATGTCCATCAAAATACCCCAATGGAAGACGATTAATTTTCTCTGCAATCGCTCTTCTCAGACGCTCTGAAAAACGTTGAATGGCTGTTGTAAACAGAAAGGCCTGCAAATAATTTGATAGGAGTCCAATCACATAGATGACGGCCAAAAAACTACCAATGGCTGCAACCGCAGCGACATCCACACTTGTTTCTAGCCCACTTGCAATAATATTGGTCATTTCCTTGATACGGGTTGGACCATATACAGTAATGATATTGGATACGATTGTTGCTAGAAAGGCGATTAGAAGGGCAAACTGGAGGCCTGCAAGATAGGGTTTACTCTGTTTCCAAAGAGACATTCTCTTATTTTCCATGTTCCAATTCCTCCTTCGATAGTTGTGAATAGGCAATTTCTTGGTAAACTTCGTTATTAGCTAGAAGTTCCTTGTGGGTGCCTTGTCCCACGACTTTACCTTGATCCAATACCAAAATCAAATCTGCATCCATAATCGTTGAAATACGCTGTGCGACGATAAGCTTGGTCATAGATTTTGTTTTCTCTGCTAGCTCTTGGCGTAGGACACGGTCTGTCTTGTAATCCAAGGCTGAGAAGGAGTCATCAAAGATGAGGATTTCTGGCTTCCGAGCCAAGGCACGAGCAATAGCCAGACGCTGTCTTTGTCCACCTGAGAAGTTGGTTCCTCCTTGGGCTACTTCTGACTCTAAGCCCGCTTCCTTGTCTTCGATAAAGTTCTTAGACTGGGCCAATTCTAAGGCTTGCCACATAGCTTGTTCATTAAGCGGTGTTTCTTGACTGTGTCCAAAGTCTAGATTGCCCTTGACATCACCTGAAAAGAGTACAGCTTTTTGTGGAATATACCCAACCTTGTTGCGCAAATCTTCCAAACCGTAATCTTGAACATTAACTCCGTCCACTAGAATTTCTCCTGCTGATACATCGTAGAAACGTGGAATTAGATTGACCAGAGTTGATTTACCAGAACCAGTTGAGCCGATAAAGGCCACTGTTTGGCCAGCTTCTGCTCTAAAGCTAACATTCTCGATAACTGCCTCCGAATTTGCAGCATAGCGGAAGGTCACATCCTTAAATTCGACCTGACCTTTGAGATTTTCATCAGCCAACTGCACTTGAGCAGGATTTCGGATAGAAGAATGCAAATCTAGAACCTGATTAATCCGCTTGGCAGAGACCATAGTTCGGGGAAGAACGATGAAGAGCGCTCCCATGAGAAGGAATCCCATAACAACCTGCATGGCATAAGACATGAAAACAACCATGTCACTAAAGAGAGGCAGACGTGCTGTCGCAGCAGCATCGTTAATCACATAGGCCCCAATCCAGTAAATCGCCACACTCAAACCACTTGAAATCCCCATCATGATAGGGTTCAAAATAGCCATAAGACGGTTGACAAACAAATTCAAGCGTGTCAATTCATCATTTGCTGCTGCAAATTTTTCATTTTGGTATTCTTCAGCATTGTAGGCGCGAAGACACGAATACCTGTTAAACTCTCACGAGTGATACTGTTCAGTTTATCAGTCAGCCCCTGAATCAAGGACTGTTTTGGAAAGGCTAGCGTCATCAAAACAGTCGTCATCAGAACGTTGACAATCACTGCCACAAGTACGGCCCAGAGCCAGTATTCTGAATGACCTAAAATCTTCCCGATAGCCCAGATAGCCATAATCGGACCACGCGTAACTACTTGCAAGCCCATGGTAATCAACATCTGAACTTGAGTAATGTCATTGGTAGTACGAGTTAAAAGACTGGGAATAGAGAATCTCTTAATCTCTGTCTGCGAGTAATCCAAAACTCGGTTAAAAATATCACTTCTCAGCCTACTAGTATAAGAAGCCGCCACTCGGGATGCAAAAAATCCAACTGCGACTGCGGATAAGAAGGCAAAAAAAGACATTCCGACCATCATACCTGCTGGTTGCCATAACTCATCCAAGTTGGTTCCTTGACTTCCCAGCAAATCCGTAATTTTCGAGATATAGGTCGGAACTTCCAACTCTAGGTAGACTGAAAAGCAGGTAAAGAGAATGGCTAGTAAAATCATCCCCCATTCTTTTCTACTAATTCGTTTGGCTAATTTCTTCATTCTCTCCTCCTATTCCCTTGATATTTTCCTGTAGTTGAGCAAGGACTTTCTCAAAAATCAGTAATTCATCTTCATCAATGCCTTCCATCAACTGCTTATCAATTCGTTCAAAAAAGGCTTTAACATGCTTCATTTGAGAACGTGCTTTGTCCGTCAAACGAACAAATTTTGCCCGCTTATCGCTAGGACTCGCCTCCAATTCCACCAAACCATTTTGCACCATACGCTTGACCAAGTTACTCGCCACAGACTTGGTAATATTTAGTTCCTGCTCTATATCTTTAATCAAGACCAGTTTCTCTTTTTGTTCACACTGATCTACAAAACGCAGAACCTGACCCTGTGGTCCACCCATAAATTCAATACCACAACGTTTGGCTTCCTTTTGCACCATCAGGTGAATCTGATGACCAAAAACGCTTAAAGACTAACATCGGTTTGTCCATACTAACTCCTTTCTAACCATTGCATTTGGTTCTCCTGAGAACTAAATAAGTTTTCATGAGAACTATTTTACCACTTTGAAAGAGATGTCAAGAAAAAGTTTTCATGAGAACTATTTTCTTGATTAAAAAAATCCCAAGTGAGCTTCTCACTTAGGATCATATTCTCAATGTTAAATTAGAACCCGTCTACGTTTGTGTAGATTTTTTGTACGTCTTCGTCGTCTTCGAGAACGCTGTAAAGTTTTCAAAGGTTTCAAGGTCATCGCCTGACAATTCTACTTCTGACTGAGGAATCATTTCCAATTCAGTAACTTGGAATTCTTCGACACCTGACTCACGAAGGGCAACGATAGCCTTGTGAAGGTCAGTTGGCGCTGTGTAAACTGTGATTGTTCCTTCTTCTGCTTCTACATCATCCACATCTACATCTGCTTCTAGCAATTGCTCAAAGACCGCGTCCGCATCTTCACCTGCAAATACGATCACACCCTTGTTGTCAAAGAGGTAAGAAACAGAACCTGAAGCACCCATGTTTCCGCCGTTTTTACCAAAGGCTGCACGGACATTGGCCGCTGTACGGTTGACATTTGAAGTCAAAGTATCAACAATCAGCATAGAACCATTTGGTCCAAAACCTTCGTAACGTCCTTCTGTAAAGGTTTCGTCTGTGTTTCCTTTAGCCTTGTCCAAAGCCTTATCGATAACGTGTTTTGGCACTTGGGCTTGTTTAGCACGGTCGATAACGAATTTCAAGGCTGAGTTTGATTCTGGATCTGGATCACCTTTTTTAGCTGCTACATAGATTTCTACACCAAATTTTGCATATACTTTAGAGTTAGCTCCATCTTTAGCCGTTTTCTTGGCTACGATATTGGCCCATTTACGTCCCATTAGGAATCTCCTTTTTTCACATTTTAATCTTTCTTATTATAACACAAGTTTTTTCGATTTTCACTAGAGGAAATAGATTTTTATTTAGCAAATACAGCTAGGATTGCACTTTGGTTACCAAGATTGCCTTGCCTTCTTTTATCAAGGGGTGACGGAACAGTGAGAAGTACAGCTGAATGGTCATGGCAACCCAGATAAGGGGTTCACAAAGGATAACACCCTTATAGCCTGCCCAAGGGATAATCAAGACCACAAAAGCGATTTTCCCGATTAGTTCGATAAAGCTAGAAACCAGCGGAAGGACTTTTTGCCCCAAACCCTGCAAACAATTGCGATAAATCAACAAGAGACTCAAAATAGGATAAAAGGCTGAACTGATTTGCAAGTACAGACTACCATTTTCTATCAAGTAACCATCCGTCGAACTAGCCAAGAAGGAAACCAAGGCTGGACTGACAAAAAAGAGTAAGACACAAACAAAAATTGCCCAGGACATACTTAAACGACTACCGATTCGAAGACCTTGAACAATGCGGTCTGGTCGTTTAGCTCCTAGATTCTGAGAAGCAAAGGTCGTCATCGAGGCAGAAATAGCGGTCATAGGAAGAAGGGCGAAAGCATAATGCGTCGAGCCGCCGTCTGGGCACTAATAATCACTGCACCAAAGGTATTGACAGAAGACTGTAAAATCACACTGCCGATGGACACAATCGAACTCATCAAGCCCATAGCCAAACCTTGCTCCAAGAGATCCGCGTACAAGCTTTTGTCCCATTTGAAATGTTTGAGCTGAGGGAGCAGTTCTGGAACGCTCTTACGAATATAATAAAAGCAAAGAACCGCTGATAAGCCTTGCGAATGATGGTAGCAAGTCCCGCGGATTGAACTCCCAGATGCAATTGCGTAATGAAATAGAGATCCAGAACCACATTAACCAGAGCAGAGAAAATCAAAAACCAAGCGCAGCCAGACTGTCTCCAATAGACCGCAACAAACCTGCAAAGAGATTATAAGCGAAGCTAACACCAACACAGGTCACAATCATAGAAATATATTGATAGGACTGGGGAAGAATTTCTGCAGGAGTATCTA
>CAKMPG010000194.1:0-8777 GCA_927911355.1 Streptococcus mitis
AACAGGAGGAGATGGATAAGTCCAGAGCGCTATTATTGGAGATAATTGAATTTTGTAACAAATATCATAGTAGCTTTAGGTTAGCAGATTTATATTGTTTATTGGGAAATGTAACAGAAGATCTTGATATCTCTGTTGCTAGGACTATTATATGAAAGCTAAGGTGCTTTATCTAATTGAAAATAATGAAGTCAAGGCGCTCAAGGTGGAACAATATCTAATGGATAAGCAGTCAGATAATGTATAAGGATAGCAAAAGCTATCTTTTTTTATGTGTAAAATATAACTATAATTCTTCTTTTTGAAAACATTTAATATTTGCTTTAATTGCTTGACAGGTTATATATGTTGATTTATAATATAGGTGAAACGGGAGGTGTGCAAGCGTTGACAAATTCAGTGACCTTAACTTTGTATTTAGTCGAGAATTATGATGTAGCTAGAAAAGAAAGAATTCTAGTTTGACAATCTTACCAGTCTTATTTAAAGTTGTTATGGAACTATTTTCAAAATAAATAGGCCTCTGCTTTGGGCGGAGTAGTGAATCAGGAGGTTAAGTGATGAACTACAATGTAAAATATCTCTTATCAGGAATATTTATTATAGTCTTTATAGGTTTTCTAGTCTGGATGCGTTATTTTAATCAGAGGAAGGAAGAAGAGCATTCGGATGTGCCTTTTGAAGCGAGGTTAGATAGTGAGGTCAAGGTCTTATATAAACAACTAGGATTGGGTGAGGAGCCTCACTATTTCTTAGCTTATCGTTACCTACATCCCTGGTTTAATTTGGCGATTTTACCACCAACAGTTGAAATTTTCTTAACTAAAATAGCGCTGGTGATGGTGACTCCAGATGAACTGCTGATAAGAAATCTTGGGAATGGGATGACTTTCACAAGTGAGCACCATCGCGATTTGCGACAAGGACTTATCCGCATTCCAAAATCAGAGATGAAAGAATTTGAGATTCGCAACTGGAAAAGAGCTTTTGTATTTGGAGACTTTTTGACGATAAAAACAAACCAACATAGCTATTATTTGCAGGTCAGAGATGATGGACTTCAAAAGGGAAGTCTTTCCGCCAAACATTTCTCCGACTTGAAACGACAAGATTTTCTCGGATTATTGACAGATAAAAGGACATTCTGATAGACAATTAACCAAAAATCTAACCTCTGAACGTTCAAAAACCACACAGTGTTTTCAGCCTTGAACACAATTAAGCTGAGAGAATCACTGTGTGGCTTTATTGGAAAGTTAGTTTTTTCCCAGTTTCGTCTCTTCACGGGAGGTATCTCTATGAAAAAATCAGTCATCTCTGTATGCTCTTGCTCTTACTGTGTACTACGTTTTTTGTCCTGAATGTAAATGTTACACGAGAAATAGTGCGGATTCAGGAGATGGGCAAGACAACTTATTCATTTGACTTGTACTTGAAAGATGTCACTAAACCGACAGAAACGATTCTCCAGTTTTTTGAAGAGGTTGCAAGCCAAGACAAGGTCTCTATTATCAAAGTAGATAATGGCGATGAGGTCGTCAAGGCTGGTGTTTTTGATAAGGAAACCTTCCCCTATCAGGAGTTCGGTCTGACTTCTCTTGATTTTTCAAAGAATGAGAAGGGAGTCTACAGCAACCAGGACCTTCCCAATAATCTAGGAACCATTCCCACCTTTTTAAAGGTGAAACTCATTCGACTCCAGACCTTCCAATCCTATATTGAGGATAAATCCCATACTGTAAATGGGCGCTACATGATTACCTCCAGCAAAGAGATAGATCGTGATACCATTCTACAAAAGTGGAGTGATTTTTCCAGATAGATAAGACGATTTTATTAGAACCCACTTACCGAAGTCAGGTTGGAGTGCTAAATCAAGCTTTGTTACTATCTATCATTATCTTTATCTTGGCAATCTTGCTTGTGATTTTAATGACAGTTTATCAGCCGATGATGGAGATGAAACGAGTGGGGGTTCAAAAGTTACTTGGTTTTCAAAGTAGGGCGATTTTGGCTGGTTTTGTAAAGACTAATTTTTATCTTCTCTTGGGTGGAAGTCTTATCATTGACTTGGGACTATTTTTAGTGCTGGACTACAGACCAAAGCTTCTGTTCCCAAGTTTACTCTTATCCCAATTCCTGCTTTTACAGTTGTATTTGTTCATCAGTTGGCTGACCTACCTGATGATTCAGAAAATGACAGTCAGCTCCATGTTGAAGGGTTTTTCATCTGTCAAACTTGGTCTCATCTTCAATTATGTGATGAAAATAGGGACAACTATTTTACTGACGGCCTTACTGATTGGGGTAGGCAGAAGTCTAGAACAAGAAAACAAAGAACTTGCTTATCAGCAACAGTGGGTAAGCCAAGGCAATTACCTGACCTTGGAAACCTTCCAACTCAGTGATAGTGTGTGGCAAGAAGAGCTAGCCGGTTCAGGAAAATCTACAGATTATTTCTACCAATTTTATCAAGACTTGCTAGCAAAAACACAAGTAAACTATGTGCGAGGTGCGAGTCTTCCTATCAAATCAGTTATCAAAGCAGAACAAGTGCAACAGTACCAACTGCCTGATGAGGTAGATGTCTACTATGCTAATAGCAATTTTCTAAAGAGTAAGGGCTTTAAGTTACCAGAGGCCGGCACTAAAAAAGTTATTTTGATGCCAGCCAGTGCCAAAGGACAAGAAGGCAAGAATCAGTTCTTGGGAAAATCCATCGCCTATCTTTCTATGAGGTATGAAGATCAGCAAAAGAAAACAATAGAAGATATGGATGTAGAAATTGCCTACTATGAAGGAGATTGGTCTTTCTTCCCTTATAATAATGAGCAAAAGGAAAATCTCCACAATCCAATCATTAGTCTGGTAAATGATCAAGACATGATGTGGGAAGAAAAGACTCGCTTGTCAACGACAGGTTTAAACAACCCGATGAAAGTTGAAAATACAGAACAAAATCAAAAAGTGATTACGGAGTTAGTTGATAACTTATCTGATGGTAGCTATTTAAAATTTTCATCGATTCAAGCAATTCAAGAGGAGATGATCGATACCTATCGGGATTCTGTTCGTAATTTTAACGTTCTTTTTGCCTTATTTGCTCTTCTCAGTATGATTGTCTCCTACTTTTTACTCGTTACCACTTTCTTGTTGAAGCGCAGGGATATCATTACCAAGAAGTTTATGGGGTGGAAACTGGTTGATCGCTACCGTCCTCTCCTAGTTCTGCTCTTACTGGGCTATAGTCTCCCTCTTCTAGTCTTGATTTTCTTTGCCCATGCGTTCTTGCCACTTCTGCTGTTTGCAGGCTTTACATGCCTGGATATACTATTTGTGCTAGTCTTGGCTTCTAGGATGGAGAAAAGAAGTCTAGTAGAGTTATTGAAAGGAGGCATCTTATGATTGAGTTGGAAAATATTACCAAAACCATTGGGGGAAAAGTGATTTTGGATCACTTGTCTCTTAGGATTGATCAGGGGGATTTGGTAGCCATTGTTGGTAAGAGTGGTAGTGGTAAGTCGACCTTGTTAAATTTATTAGGTTTAATAGATGGTGATTATAGCGGACGGTATGAGATTTTTGGCCAGACAAACCTAGCGGTTAATTCTGCCAAGTCACAAACAATAATCCGTGAACATATCTCTTATCTATTTCAAAATTTTGCCCTGATTGATGATGAAACGGTCGAGTACAACCTCATGCTGGCGTTGAAATATGTGAAATTGTCCAAGAAAGACAAGCTCAAAAAGGTGAAAGAGATTTTAGAGAGAGTAGGTTTGTCAGCTACGTTGCATCAAAAGGTCTCCGAGTTGTCTGGTGGTGAACAACAACGAATTGCAGTTGCTAGAGCCATCTTAAAACCCAGCCAGCTGATTTTAGCCGATGAGCCGACAGGTTCGCTGGACCCTGAAAATAGAGATTTGGTCTTGAAGTTTCTCTTAGAGATGAATCGAGAAGGGAAAACAGTCATTATTGTGACCCACGATGCTTATGTAGCCCAACAATGCCATCGTATCATTGAATTGGGCAAGGGAAAATGAGTTCGTCCAGCTACTTTTGACTGACTGAATACTCATGTTTTTCAGAGAGAAATAGCATAAATACGCCTAGGAATGACATTTTTATGTAGTATTTCTAGGTTTTTTTGTTTTAAACTGAAAAAATTTTCAATTTAGGCTTGACAAACGATGAGGATAGGGGTATTATTTATACAACCAAAAGGAATAAAAATAAAGGAGGTTTTATTATGAATAAGATGAAGAAGGTGTTGATGACGATGTTTGGTTTAGTGATGCTCCCCCTACTATTTGCTTGTAGTAACAATCAATCGGCTGGAATTGAAGCCATCAAGTCTAAAGGAAAATTGGTTGTAGCCCTCAATCCAGATTTTGCTCCATTTGAATACCAAAAAGTGGTTGATGGGAAAAATCAGATTGTGGGTTCAGATATCGAATTAGCCAAGGCTATTGCAACAGAATTAGGTGTCGAATTGGAACTATCTCCCATGAGTTTTGACAATGTATTGGCTAGTGTTCAATCAGGAAAAGTCGACCTTGCCATATCAGGTGTTTCTAAGACAGATGAACGGAGCAAGGTGTTCGATTTTTCAACTCCCTACTATACTTCAAAAAATAAGGTAATTGTCAAAAAATCTGACTTGCCTACTTATCAGTCTGTAAACGACTTGGCGCAGAAAAAGGTTGGAGCGCAGAAAGGTTCGATTCAAGAGACGATGGCGAAAGATTTGCTTCAAAATTCTTCCCTCGTATCTCTGCCTAAAAATGGGAATTTAATTACAGATTTAAAATCAGGACAAGTGGATGCTGTTATCTTTGAAGAACCAGTTGCCAAGGGATTTGTGGAAAATAATCCTGATTTAGCAATTGCAGACCTCAATTTTGAAAAAGAGCAAGATGATTCCTACGCGGTCGCTATGAAAAAAGATAGCAAGGAATTGAAAGAGGCAGTCGATAAAACCATTCAAAAGTTGAAGGAGTCTGGGGAATTAGACAAACTCATTGAGGATGCCTTCAAAGCATCCATTGAAAAATAGAAAGAAGGAAAAGAACATGAGTAAAGAAAAAGTAATTTTGGCCTATTCTGGCGGTTTAGACACATCAGTTGCGATTACCTGGCTAAAGAAAGACTATGATGTTGTTGCAGTTTGTATGGATGTGGGTGAAGGGAAAGACTTAGATTTCATCCATGATAAGGCTCTCAAGGTTGGAGCAGTCGAATCTTATGTCATTGATGTTAAGGACGAGTTTGCTACAGATTATGTGCTAGTGGCTCTCCAGTCACATGCCTACTATGAACAAAAATACCCCTTGGTATCTGCCTTGAGCCGCCCTCTTATTTCTAAAAAATTGGTTGAAATTGCACATCAGACAGGAGCGACTACAATTGCTCATGGTTGTACAGGTAAGGGGAATGACCAAGTACGTTTTGAAGTATCCATTGCAGCCTTGGATCCCAATTTAAAAGTGATTGCGCCAGTTCGTGAATGGAAATGGTCTCGGGAGGAAGAAATTCATTATGCCAAGGAAAATGGGGTACCTGTTCCTGCTGACCTTGACAATCCCTACTCTGTTGACCAAAATCTTTGGGGACGTGCCAATGAGTGTGGTATTTTGGAAAATCCATGGAATCAGGCTCCAGAAGAAGCCTTTGGCATCACATCTTCTCCAGAGGAAGCTCCAGACATGCCAGAATACATTGATATTGAGTTTAGTGAAGGCGTTCCAGTTTCCCTCAATGGAGAAGGGCTAAAATTGGCAGATTTGATTCAAAAACTCAATGAAATAGCTGGGAAACATGGGGTTGGACGGATTGACCACGTGGAAAATCGCTTGGTGGGGATTAAATCAAGAGAAATCTATGAGTGCCCAGGGGCAGTGACCCTGCTGACAGCTCATAAGGAAATTGAGGATTTGACGCTTGTGAGAGAAGTGGCTCATTTTAAACCAATTATAGAAAATGAATTATCAAATCTCATTTATAATGCTTTGTGGTTTAGTCCGGCTACACAAGCCTTGATTGCTTATATTAAAGAGACTCAAAAAGTTGTTAATGGGACTGCAAAAGTTAAACTGTATAAGGGAAGCGCTCAGGTCGTGGCTCGGAAATCACCAAATTCACTTTACGATGAAAATTTGGCGACATATACTAGCGCAGATACCTTTGACCAAGATGCGGCTGTTGGCTTTATTAAGTTGTGGGGGCTTCCAACCAAGGTTCATTCTGAGGTTCAAAAAAGCGCCAAATAGGGCGATTGACTAGAGAGGTGGATGTGATATGGCTAAGAATACAAAATTATGGGGTGGTCGCTTTGAAGGTACTGTCGAAGATTGGGTAGAGCGCTTTGGTGCGAGTATATCTTTTGACCAGAAATTAGCTAAATTTGATGTGATTGGTTCCTTAGCCCACGTTCAGATGCTGGGTCAGACGGGCATTTTGAGTTTGGAGGAGTCAGAAAAGATCCAAGCAGGCTTGAAAGAGCTTTTAGAAGAGCTAGAGGCAGGTCAACTTGATTTTGATATCGCAAACGAAGATATTCACATGAATATGGAAGTATTGCTGACAGAAAAAATTGGTCCCCTTGCAGGGAAACTACATACGGCTCGTTCTCGAAACGACCAAGTTGCGACAGATATGCACTTGTATCTCAAGGAACAACTAGGCCATGTCCTAGATAAACTGGCTCATCTTAAAGGTGTTTTATTAGACTTGGCGGAAAATCATGTGGAGACGATCATGCCGGGCTATACCCATTTGCAACATGCCCAGCCTATTAGTTTTGCCCACCACCTGATGGCTTACTACAATATGTTTCAAAGAGACAGTGAACGTTTTGAATTTAACCAGCAGCATACAGACCTATGCCCTCTAGGTGCGGCAGCTTTGGCAGGAACGACTTTCCCCATTGATCGCCAATTGTCTAGCGATTTGCTGGAGTTTAAGCAACCTTATACAAATTCTTTGGATGCTGTTAGTGACCGCGATTTTATCTTAGAATTTCTATCAAATGCCAGCATACTCATGATGCATATGAGTCGTTTTTGCGAAGAATGATCAATTGGTGTAGTTTTGAGTACCAATTCATTACCTTGTCAGATACATTTACAACAGGTTCCTCTATTATGCCCCAAAAGAAAAATCCAGATATGGCTGAGTTGATTCGAGGAAAGACTGGTAGAGTTTATGGGAATCTGTTTGGACTATTGACAGTCATGAAGTCCTTGCCTTTAGCTTATAATAAGGATTTGCAAGAGGATAAGGAAGGAATGTTTGACACGGTTGAAACGATTTTAAATTCCCTTGATGTGTTGGCAGGTATGTTATCTAGCTTGCAGGTAAACAAGGAAAAAATGCAAGAGTCGACAGAGAAGGACTTTTCAAATGCGACTGAGTTGGCAGATTATTTGGCAGGGAAAGGCTTGCCATTTAGAGAAGCTCATGAGGTTGTGGGAAGATTAGTGCTAGACTCTATCAAGTCTGCTAAAAATATTCAAGATTGGACTTTGGAGGAATTACAAACCTATCATTCCCTCATTGCCGAGGATATTTATGTCTACTTGCAACCTAAAACTGCTGTTCAAAGACGAAATTCCTTGGGAGGTACAGGATTTGACCAAGTGAAATGCCAGATAGAACAAGCGAAGAAAGAACTTAAAGGGGAAAATTGATTCGTTTGCAAAGTAAGAAATAGAGGCTGAGATGATTTATCAGCCTCTTCCTTGTCTTCTCTAATCAAGCATGTTATAATGAATACTGCTCAAGCGACCTTCAATCGTTAAGCACACACGACCTTCAATCGTGAACTAGTCATTTCGTTTATCTTTTATTACGTCGTTAACTCGAAATGAGATGCAAGCTGAGCTTGTCTGATTTATAACCTCAATCAGTCTCCCAGACTGATTGAGCGAACTCAAGTTATGCCTGCGACTCGTTGCCTAGTCCTAAAAGCAAACGAAAAGACTATACTCAAAGAAATTCTATTGAAAGTCATAATGAATAGAATTTTGAAGGGTATGAATAAACGAATAGATGGGAGACTTACCATGAGTGATAACTCTAAAACACGTGTTGTCGTGGGGATGAGTGGTGGTGTTGATTCGTCGGTGACAGCTCTTCTTCTCAAGGAGCAGGGCTACGATGTGATCGGTATCTTCATGAAGAACTGGGACGACACAGATGAAAACGGCGTCTGTACGGCGACCGAAGATTACAAGGATGTGGCTGCGGTGGCAGACCAGATCGGCATTCCCTACTACTCTGTCAATTTTGAAAAAGAGTACTGGAACCGCGTTTTCGAGTATTTCCTAGCGGAATACCGTGCAGGGCGCACGCCAAATCCAGAACGTTATGTGCAACAAGGAAATCAAGTTCAAGGCCTTTTTTGGACTATGCTATGACCTTGGGGGCAGACTATGTGGCGACTGGGCATTATGCTAGAGTAGCGCGTGATGAGGATGGCATCGTTCACATGCTTCGTGGCGTGGACAATGGCAAGGACCAAACCTATTTCCTCAGCCAGCTTTCGCAAGAACAACTCCAAAAAACCATGTTTCCACTGGGACATTTGGAAAAACCTGAAGTTCGCAGACTCGCAGAAGAAGCAGGGACTTGCGACTGCTAAGAAGAAAGACTCGACAGGAATTTGCTTTATCGGAGAAAAGAACTTTAAAAAACTTTTCTCAGCAACTACCTGCCAGCTCAGTCAGGGCGAATGATGACAGTGGATGGCCGTGATATGGGCGAGCATGCAGGCCTTA
>CAKMPG010000195.1:0-2737 GCA_927911355.1 Streptococcus mitis
TTTTTGGATTGTTTCGTTGAAAGCTTTGAAGTTTTCAACCAATTTTTCAGCTTCAATGATACTTTACCGATGATTGCTTGAACGTTACCTGCACGGTCAGCACGGTAAGTGATTTTACCACCTTTAGACTCTTCAACTGCTTTAGCAACATCCATAGTTACAGTACCAGTTTTAGGGTTTGGCATCAAGTTACGTGGTCCAAGGACACGTCCAAGACGTCCAACAAGAGCCATCATGTCAGGTGTAGCAATAACTACGTCGAAGTCCAACCAACCGTCGTTGATTTTAGCAACAAGGTCATCTTCACCAACAAAGTCTGCACCAGCAGCTTTTGCTTCTTCAGCTTTTGCACCACGTGCGAAAACAAGAACACGTGAAGTTTTACCAGTACCGTTTGGCAATACCATTGCTCCACGGATTTGTTGGTCAGCCTTTTTAACGTCGATGTTCAAGTTGTAAGCAACTTCTACAGTTGCGTCAAATTTTGCAAAGTTAGTTTCTTTTGCAAGTGCTACAGCTTCTTCTACGCTGTATGCTTTTGTGCTGTCGATTTTCTCAAGAGCAGCACGAAGTTGTTTGCTTTTTTTAGCCATTTTCTATTCTCCTTGTAAGTGGTTCAATCGATTTTCATCTCCCACGTCACTTCTCGAAATGATGAAGTCTTGCGGGTTATATTGGGGGTGTTATTGATTAGTCAACAACAGTGAATCCCATAGAACGAGCAGTACCTTCGATCATACGCATTGCAGACTCTACGTTTGCTGCGTTCAAATCTGGCATCTTAGTTTCTGCAATTTCTTGTACTTGCGCACGAGTAACTGTAGCAACTTTAGTTTTGTTAGGTGTACCTGATCCTTTTTCAACACCTGCAGCTTTTTTCAAAAGAACAGCAGCTGGTGGTGTTTTAGTGATGAAAGTAAATGATTTATCTTCGTAAACTGAGATAACAACTGGAATGATCATACCAGCTTGGTCAGCTGTACGAGCGTTGAACTCTTTTGTGAATCCCATGATGTTGATACCAGCTTGACCAAGAGCAGGTCCAACCGGTGGAGCTGGTGTAGCTTTACCAGCAGGGATTTGCAATTTTACAAGTTTTTCGACTTTTTTAGCCATTTTTAAATCCTCCTTTGTGGTTTTGGCGGTAATTAAAGATTTTTACCTCCCACAAGTATGCTTTACACATACTCATCTATTATACACTATTTATCTAGAATTGCAAGAGAAAAGTTTATTTTTAATCGACATAATCTCCGCCTTCAAAGCCGTAGTATTCTTCCAAACTGAGACCACTTGCAGCAATTTCTTTTGCTTCTTTTCCGACATAACGAAGGTGCCATTCTTCAGCCATATAGCCTGTTTCCTTTTCCTTGCCTTTGAGATAACGGACAACAAAACCATAATCAGCCGCATGGTCCAAGAGCCATTGGGCCGCTTTTTCTTCTGTCACCAAATCACCATTTGTCCCAATCACATCAAAGGCTAAACCTGTCTGGTGCTCACTATAGCCAGGTCGGGCAGAGTAACGGTCAGCTGCTGCCTTCCCATCTTGGTTGACATAATCTTGATAGAGCTTGGTCTGAGTTTCATAACTTCTAAAGCCACTGTAATGGTCGCTAATGGGGAAACCTGCCTCTTGCATAGCTTTGATGAGTTTGACCAACTCTGCCTTAGCTGTTGGATTTTCCCCTGGATTATAGTCTTTAGACAATGGATAGTGTTTGTTGGCTACGATGATTTCATCGTATTTCCCTTGAATACTGTAATAGTCTCCTTTGTTAACTACTTCTGCTTTTTCTGGGCAGCTCCTTGAGACTTACTTCCGACTGTTCCATCAGCTTTGGCTGTTTGTTCTGTCTTAGCTGCGCCATCTTCATTTTTTGCTTTTTCTTGTGAACAAGCTGCTAGACTCAAGGCTAGCAAGGCTGTCAAGACAAGGTATCTTTTTTTCATTTTTACTCCTTTATTTCTAATAGTTTATCTACTTCTATCAATAAACGTTTAACTAATTTTTCAATCTCATCAGGTTTTGCTTGGTAGGTCTCTGCTGTCATTTCTTCAAAGGGGACCCACCAAACTGGACCACGTCCATTGAGACCGTGACCATTCATATCACCTCTTCGTCTAGGGAAAAGGTGCCAATGAAGGTGGGCATCGCCATTTCCTAGCAGTTCGATATTCATTTTCTCAGCAGCAAAGGCCTTAGCAACCGCCTCTTGGACCACACTCATTTCCTCTAGAAAACGGAGTCTTGTCTCCTTTTTCAAATGGTGCAATTCGGTGACATGTTCCTTGGCTAGAAAGAGACTATAGCCATGCAAAATACTGGTGGTCACCGATCACAAGATAGCCTGTTTCCAACTCTTTGACAAAATAGGGATTTTCTCCCTTCTTGATGAGCTCAATTCTCTGGCAAATAAGGCACATATTAGTCTACCAACGCGCTCTTAAGATAAGCATCAACCATTCGTTCTGTTGCGACCACCGAATCAATATGAGTACGCTCATAAGAATGACTAGACTCGATACCAGCACCGAGAAGGGCGTGTTTGACTTCTGCCCCTGCAGACATAGCTGCTGAAGCGTCCGAACCATAAAAATGGATAGATATCCAGCTTAAATGGAATATCTTGCTCTTTAGCCAAAGCAACCAAATGTTGACGTAAGTCATAGTGATAAGGTCCAGAAGCATCCTTGACACAGATGGATACTGTGTACTCATCTGTCTGCTGGTCAT
>CAKMPG010000196.1:0-2955 GCA_927911355.1 Streptococcus mitis
ACCAGACAAACTCAATCATCATGAAAGTCAAGAAAAAGAGAAAGAGTATTTTATCTAGATTAAAGTATATCTGCTTAAAACCTAGATTTTTAGGTTTTTCAGGTTTCATAGGCACTCCTAATCAAATAATTGAGACAAGTCCAAGCCTCCAAAAGGATTATTCGAGAGGCTACTTTCTGCCCCTAATAATTCTCTAGCTTGGTCTGACTCTAGAAAGGACTCGTAAACACGCGCTGTCATACGTGCATCCTCTAGACTATTATGAGACTGACCTTGAAATCCAAGAAATGAGGCAACAGTTTGCAATTTGAGATTGGCAATGCCATGTAAATCTGAACTACGACGTTCAAAGGCTTCATCATATAGATCCACCTTATACTGTTGGCTATAATCTAAACCATGCTCTGCTAGAATAGGCAAATCACTTTTAGCAGCATTGTATCCAACCATCGGCAAAGCACCCACAAACTCTTGGAATTCTTTTATGACTTCCTCCACTAGAGGAGCATCTTTTAAGGTCTCGGCTGTAATCCCAGTCAAACCATTGATAAAACTTTTTAGAGGCACACTGGTATGAACATAGGAATCATAGGCATCGATTTCCTGACCATCTCTAAAACGCACTGCCGATACTTGAATCAAGTATGTTTGCCCTTCATGCTGATTAAATTCTAAATCGAAAGCAATGTAATCTTCTAATCGTTCCATTCTATACTTCTCCCATACGGTTATTTTACTTGAGCAACTATACTATTTAGAAATAAAAGAAGCCATCAGGTTAGCATTTAACCTAAACAGCTCCTTGATTATCCTCCAAATAAACGAGCAAAAAAGCCTTTCTTAGTTGATTGGACTTCTTCTTTTGCTTGGTCCAGCTCTAGCTTAAGATTTTCTTGATCCTTCATGGCTTGAAGGGTCAATTGTTGCTGCTGATCGAGTTGTTTGTCTTTCTCAGCAATCTGACGGTCCTTGATACGCATCTGCTCGTCTTTTTCTGACAACTGACGATCCTTGGCTTTTAATTGTTCATAAAGACGAAGAATTTCTGCATTCTTCTCATCAACCAGAATCTCCATCAGTTCACGTTGCTTGACATCTTCACTGACAGGCTCATCTTCAAAAATCGTTTTTTTATAGATTTCTTCTAGCTTAATCAAGCCACTTCTGGTAACGACTGTTACCCCTTTGTCATTTTTATCTGTGTCTTCTTCTGGTAATTCTTTGACACGGTTATTGATTGCTTGACGAGATAATCCTAAAACCTCTGCAATCTCACTGACGGTCATTTCAATACTCATAATATCCTCTGAAACGTTTTCTAGCTTTTCTTTACTTAAATCTTATCATAAGCTAGAAAAACTGTCAAATTTCCGCTTAATCTAAAGCCTTCAAAAAGGCTAACAAGACTTGGGCAGAGCGACGTCCAGCTTCGATAATAAACTCATCAAAAGAGATGTTTGCTTCATGGTTGGCATTATCACTCATAGCTCGGATGACTAAGACTGGAAGATTAAGAGCATGCGCTGCCTGAGCAATCGCTGCCCCCTCCATCTCAACAGCTAAAACTTCTGGGAAATGGGACTTAATCACTTCTATCTTGTCATTTCCTGCAACAAAACTATCTCCTGTAGCAATCAAACCAAGATGCCAGTTCTGGTCCAATTGAGATAGACTCTCTTGAATTTTAGCAACAAAGGTTTTATCTGATTCGAAATAAAGCGGTTGTTGCGCCATTTGTCCATAAGCATAACCAAAAGCTGTGACATCCACATCATGATAGGCTAATTTGTCAGAAATCACGACATCCCCAACAGCAATACCTTCTGCGACGGCCCCAGCTGATCCCGTATTAATTAGAGCATCCACTTGGAAATGATCAGCCAAAATCGCCACACTCATAGCAGACATGACCTTACCAATTCCACTTTCTACAAGAACGACTTCATGCGAGGCAATGCTTCCTGTATGATAGGTATTCCCCAAAACAATTTGCTCCTGGGCATTATCTAAATGCTGGACCAGATAAGCCAGTTCTTCTGGCATAGCCGCAATAATTCCTATTTTCATTTTATTTCCTTTTCTATTACAAAAGTTTCATTGCTAAGACAAGCAAAATCAAGAGAAAGATGACTGCAAATAAGATTTTATTTAACTTAGAATTGAAGACATTTCTCTTGGTATTTTCAATGCGACGACTTTTATGAATAGACGGTTCGACCTGAATCTTCAAGGTTTCCTGGCTAAAACCATGTTCCTTAGGATTGGCATAACCAAAACGTGAAGAAGAGGTTGGTAAAATCTTGGTCTCCTCATCATCTAGCAAAGGGGGGACCTGAAATCTTTTCGCCTCTATTAGCTCTTTCAATCATTTCATCCGTTAATAAAGGTTTACCCATACTGACCTCCTCTATTTTTTTTGCAATTCCCAATACTGAACAGCCATAATTGTCTTGGCATCGCAGATATGACCTGATTGGATCAATTCCTTGGCTTCTTCTAAGCTCACTTCAAGAACTTCCAAGGTCTCATCTTCATCCTGCGGACGCGGATTTTCCACTTTCGTCAAATCGCTTGCTAGGTATAGTTTTAATTTTTCATTACAAAAGCCAATGGCTGAATAAAAGTCATACAAAAGTTCTAATTTCCCTGTATAGGCTGTTTCTTCCTCTAATTCACGAAGGGCTGCTGCAACAGGGTCTGTATTTTCTCCTACTTCCAACTTTCCGGCTGGAATTTCGTAAGAGACTGCCTCGATAGCTTTACGGTACTGCTTGACCAAGATGAGTTTTTGCTCATCGGTTACGGCTAAAACGCAGACAGCTCCATTGTGGAAATCAAATCACGTTGGGCAGTTCCCTTACCTTCTGGTAATTCAACCTGGTCTTGAACCAGTTTAAAAATTGGTCCTTGATAGATTTCTTTTCGACTAAGCGTTTTTTCTTCAAATTCCATGAT
>CAKMPG010000197.1:0-3217 GCA_927911355.1 Streptococcus mitis
GTAGCCAAGGTAATGGTCAGTATGGTTCCACTGACAAATCCAAGCTCAAGACAGGGGATCAGGTTGAAATTGTCACCAACCCCAACTCCTTTGGGCCGAGCCGTGACTGGCTCAATATGGTTAAGACCAGCAAGGCTCGCAACAAGATTCGTCAGTTCTTTAAAAACCAAGACAAGGAATTATCTGTCAACAAGGGCCGTGAGATGCTGATGGCTCAGTTCCAAGAAAATGGCTATGTGGCCAATAAATTCATGGACAAGCGCCACATGGATCAAGTCCTGCAAAAGACCAGCTACAAGACAGAAGAATCCCTCTTTGCGGCCATTGGTTTTGGAGAAATCGGTGCTATTACCGTCTTTAACCGTCTGACTGAAAAGGAACGCCGTGAAGAAGAACGTGCCAAGGCCAAGGCTGAGGCAGAAGAACTTGTCAAAGGTGGCGAGGTCAAGGTTGAGAACAAAGAAACCCTTAAGGTTAAGCATGAGGGTGGAGTGGTGATTGAAGGTGCCTCAGGTCTCCTAGTGCGGATTGCTAAGTGTTGTAACCCCGTACCTGGTGATGATATTGTCGGCTACATTACCAAGGGTCGTGGTGTGGCTATTCACCGTGTGGACTGTATGAACCTGCGCGCCCAAGAAAACTACGAGCAACGTCTCCTTGATGTGGAGTGGGAAGACCAGTATTCAAACTCAAATAAGGAGTATATGGCCCATGTCGATATCTATGGTCTCAACCGTACAGGACTGTTGAACGATGTGTTGCAAGTTCTATCAAACACAACCAAGAATATTTCAACGGTCAATGCCCAACCAACCAAGGATATGAAGTTTGCTAATATCCATGTGTCCTTCGGTATTGCCAACCTCTCTACATTGACCACGGTCGTGGACAAGATTAAGAGTGTGCCAGAAGTTTACTCTGTTAAACGTACCAATGGCTAATTGTCCTAGCTCTTACTAGAAAGGCTATTATGAAAATCATTATCCAACGGGTTAAAAAAGCCCAAGTCAGTATCGAAGGTCAGTTGCAGGGGAAAATCAATCAGGGACTCTTATTGCTGGTTGGTGTTGGACCAGAGGACCAAGAGGAAGATTTGGAATATGCTCTGAGAAAACTGGTCAATATGCGGATTTTTTCAGACGCAGAAGGCAAGATGAACCTGTCTGTCAAAGATATTGAAGGAGAAATCCTATCTATTTCTCAGTTTACCCTCTTTGCGGATACTAAGAAAGGCAATCGTCCAGCCTTTACAGGGGCAGCCAAACCTGATATGGCATCAGACTTCTATGATGCATTCAATCAAAAATTAGCGCAAGAAGTGCCCGTTCAGACAGGCATCTTTGGAGCTGATATGCAGGTTGAGCTGGTCAATGACGGACCAGTTACCATTATCCTAGATACTAAAAATAGATAAGAAAGACCAAGCCCAGCCGGCTTGGTTTTTCTCATCTATCATAAAATACTCCAAAATGCAATCGGTTCTTGATATGCTTGGGGGAAGTTTCTTTTCAGGCTTTGGCAGGTGCGATAGGAAGGGATGAGGTGTCCTAGGGTTAGGAGAGTTCCCTGAAGGAAAAGTGGCACACCACTCAAACATATCAAGGAGAGAATGATCAGGCTATCCCATAGAAGGATTTGTAAGGCAAAACGCCAGAATCTTGGTCTAATCTGGGAATAGAGGTGACTAAAGTGGTCACAAAGTTGGTTTGAAAGATAGGTCAATAGCACAGGATGAAAGAAAATGAGCCAACCGCTATAAATCAAAATCCAATCCCAAGTAAGTCCCTCTTTAAATGTCAAAAATGCCAGCATAATTCCATCAATGATAAGGAGTTGAATGGTTTTGATAGAGATGATTTTTTTCATGCTAAAACCTCCTTTTCCTTAGAGACACTCCCATAAAGAGATGTGTTTATCGTAAAAATCTGGATAGTGTTCTCTTAGGTAGTCAGCCGTCATATAATATAAAGTAGAATGACAAGCAGTGATGATTGGCATAAGAGAGTAAAAACGCTGAGAACTAATGAAGGCTAAGAGGACAAAAAATAGAAAATCAATGGAGAGAACCCCTAAATAGTAGAAGCGAATCTTTTTATTGATTTGAGGATAAATCTCAGCGAATTGATGTTTGAGTCGGACAACCAAGCGAAATAACAGGAGTCCTTGAGTAAGGAGGAAAATAAAACCAGAGAGCAAGAGCCACTCCAAAGATGTCTCGGGTCTTTTGTTAAAAAAATGCGAAAAGTAGCAAATCGATGACTGCAATTGCTGTAAAATGGATTCTAAAGAGTTTTTTCATAAGATGACCTCCCTCTTTTATCTAACTTCATTCTACTCCAAAAGAATGGGAGTTACAAGTAAAATGATAAAAATAGCAGAAGGGAGATTCTCTTAAGTCGACTTGTTTTTTTATTTAAGTTTTCTTCTATTATCTTACTTCTTCATCATTCCATACAAATAAAGCTCCGATTGCATTGAGGATATAAAAGATGTATTTTCCGATATTGGCAAAATTTCCTTGAATACCAGCTTTTGTCAGCTGAACGAAATTGTAAATCAACCAAAAGCCCCACTGAGTTGTTAGTTTCAATGCGTTAAAAGCATTGGCAATGAGTGAGAGTGCAAAGGCAATGGTTGTTACATAGGCAAGGAGATTCATCTTTCCTCCATAGCCGATATAGTTGGTCACAAAGGCAAAGAGGAAGGCGATGATTGAAATGATGATAGCCGCCAATTTTAGCTGTTTTTGGCTCATTTGGTTGGGTCTGCCTTCTTGCGAAGCTTCCCATTTCTTAATAGCAAAGGTATAAATGAGGAAGGTGACGGGATAGGTAATGATGGCCGCCTTATTTCCAAGGATATAATCAATAGCACCGGACAAAATGGTATTAACAATACCAAAGTAATTTCCCCATTTGCTTAATTTCCCCGTGAAACGAGTGGATAACATGGAAATCCCAACGTTGGTTACGGAAATCAATCCAAAGGGAACAAGAGCTGTCCATGGTCCCCAGTTTACAAATTTATCGAGGCGTGAGTTGAGGTAACCAGATGCAATCGCAATCCCAACGACCAAAGCAACCCCGAAGAGGTCAAACCATTTGGATGTCGCAAAAATTTTTAGTGATTTCTTCATATGTTAAACTATCTTTCTTGTTTTTACAAACATTCTACAACTAAATGAAAGTAAAATCAAATGATAGAAATAAAACCCTGA
>CAKMPG010000198.1:0-5849 GCA_927911355.1 Streptococcus mitis
AGCTGTCTTAATATTGATTGCTTTCAAATTAGACTGTTCTTCGACAAAAATACTGTCTTCAGATACAGTCATTCTCACTCCCATTTCTTCCAACTTAGCGATGAACCCTTCTAAGTGTTCATAAAGAACATTATTAATACGAATTCCCTTACCAACTGCAGCAGCTAAGGAAATGTATGTTCCCGCTTCAATACGGTCTGGAATCACCTGATGACGGGTTCCGTGTAATCTTTCAACACCATCAATAATGATAATATTAGTTCCTGCCCCACGGATATGGGCACCCATATTATTCAAGAGAGTTGCAACATCAATAATCTCAGGCTCACGGGCTGCATTTTCAATAATAGTACGCCCATTTGCTTTAACCGCAGCAATCATCGTATTAATCGTCGCACCGACACTAACCGTATCCATGTAAATACTTGCACCATGAAGTCCCACATATTTAGCAGATAACTTCATGTTATCTCCCTCGTAGCTAACAGTAGCTCCCATTGCTTCAAAAGCCTTAAGGTGTAAGTCAATAGGACGTGGTCCCAAATCGCATCCTCCAGGTAAACCAACTGTAGCTTCACCAAAGCGACCTAAAAGACTTCCATAAAAATAATAAGATGCACGAAGACTATTGATTTTCCCATAAGGCATTGGAATATTTTGAACACCTCGTGGATCAATCTCTAACACATCGTCATAACGCTTAACGGTAGCACCCATTAACTCCATGATTTCGACAAGACTAGCAACATCGGAAATATCTGGAACACAATCCAAAGTCACCACATCATCAGCCAAAATAATAGCTGGAATTAAGGCCACAACGCTATTTTTAGCACCGCTAATAGTGATTTCACCTTGCAAGGGCAATCCACCATTGATAACAATTTTTCTCATTCTAAATTTTTTATGCTCTTTCAAAATTTCTAAAAAGGTCCTACATTAAAGTATATCATAAATCCACCCTTTTTTCCATCATTTCAATTATATTAGCAGAATCGTATTTTTTGGTAAATGAACTGTCTTGAAATGTTTTGCCCCTTTTTTGTCCCCTAAATACAAAAATAGCCCTTCGGAAAAAATCCGAGGGGCTAGAAACGTTGTTAAATCAACGGCCGAACTTTTGAATTTCAAGGTTCGGGATAAAATAGTTCACTGAACTATTTTATTTTTTAAGGTTGTAGAATGATTTCAATCCACGATATTCTGCTACTTCACCAAGTTGGTCTTCGATGCGAAGCAATTGGTTGTATTTAGCGATACGGTCTGTACGTGAAAGTGAACCAGTCTTGATTTGTCCTGCATTAGTTGCAACTGCGATGTCAGCGATTGTTGAATCTTCAGTTTCACCTGAACGGTGTGATACAACGGCAGTGTAACCAGCTTCTTTAGCCATTTCGATAGCTTCAAAAGTTTCAGTAAGAGTACCGATTTGGTTAACTTTGATAAGGATTGAGTTAGCAGCACCTTCTTGGATACCACGTGCAAGGTAGTCAGTGTTTGTTACGAAGAAGTCGTCACCAACAAGTTGAACTTTCTTACCAAGACGTTCAGTAAGAGCTTTCCAACCATCCCAGTCGTTTTCATCCATACCATCTTCGATAGTGATGATTGGGTATTTGTTAACCAATTCTTCAAGGTAGTCGATTTGTTCTGCAGATGTACGAACAGCAGCACCTTCACCTTCAAATTTAGTGTAGTCGTAAACTTTACGTTCTTTATCGTAGAATTCTGATGAAGCACAGTCAAATCCGATAAATACATCTTTACCTGGAACGTATCCAGCAGCTTCGATCGCAGCAAGGATAGTTTCAACACCGTCTTCAGTTCCTTCGAAACGAGGAGCAAATCCACCTTCGTCACCTACGGCAGTTTCCAAACCACGTGATTTAAGGATTTTCTTAAGAGCGTGGAAGATTTCAGCACCGTAACGAAGAGCTTCTTTAAATGTTGGCGCACCAACTGGCAAGATCATGAACTCTTGGAAAGCGATTGGAGCGTCAGAGTGAGAACCACCATTGATGATGTTCATCATTGGAGTTGGAAGAACTTTAGTATTGAATCCACCAAGGTAGCTGTAAAGTGGGATTTCAAGGTAGTCAGCAGCAGCACGAGCTACAGCGATAGACACACCAAGGATTGCGTTTGCACCCAATTTACCTTTGTTAGGAGTACCGTCAAGAGCGATCATAGCACGGTCGATAGCTTGTTGATCACGTACATCGTAGCCAATAATAGCTTCAGCAATGATGTTGTTTACGTTGTCAACAGCTTTTTGTGTACCAAGACCACCGTAACGAGATTTGTCACCGTCGCGAAGTTCAACTGCTTCGTGTTCACCAGTAGAAGCTCCTGATGGAACCATACCACGTCCGAAAGCACCTGATTCAGTGTAAACTTCTACTTCAAGTGTTGGGTTACCGCGTGAGTCTAGGACTTCGCGAGCGTAAACATCAGTAATAATTGACATTTTTTACTCTCCTTATGAGTTAAATTTTTTACACCTCTATAATACCTTAAAACCCCTCCTTTTTCAAGAAAAAACGTTATCTTTGTGCAAATTTTCCTTAACTTTATAAAGTAATCGCTTTCTTTTGTCTGTTTTATTCTAACTTTTATGATATACTGTTTTCATGACAGATTTATCAAAACAATTACTTGAAAAAGCTCATGGTGGGCCAAAATTAAATCCGGATGAGCAAAGACGCTATCTTGGTACTTTTGAGGAAAGAGTTCTTGGATATGCAGATATTGATACAGCAAATAGTCCTCAGTTAGAAAAAGGTTTTTTATCTATTTTAGAAAACCTTCAGGAAAAAGCAGAGCCACTATTTGTAAAGATTTCTCCAAATATCGAATTTGACAAGCAAGTTTTCTACTTAAAAGAAGCTAAAGAAACTGATAGTCAAGCTACCATTGTATCTGAAGAGCATACTTCTTCTCCTTTTGGCCTGATTATCCATAGCAATGCACCAGTTCAAGTAGAAGAAAAGAATCTTCGACTTGCTTTTGCAAAACTTTGGGAAGTTAAAAAGGAAGAACCATCCAAAACATCCTTATGGAAGAAATGGTTTGGCTAAATCTTGCGCATATTTAATAAATTCCCTATATTGGCAGCCGTGTGCTCCAAATAGAGACTGGCATTTTTCAAACTATCTTCTAGAGGTTCACTTTTCTCCAAAATAGAAAAGGCAGCTTGGATATTTTCAAATGGTAAGGGAGGTAAATCCTCAGCAAGACTACCACAAATAGCAATGACAGGAACTCCGACAGGGGTTCTTTTTGCAACACCAATAGGCGCTTTACCTGCTAAGCTTTGACGATCTAGCCTTCCTTCTCCAACAATAACCAAGTCAGCATCTGCAACTTTCTTATCAAAGCTAATTAGGTTCAAGCAGGTATCAATTCCAGACACGATATTTGCCTGAGCAAAGGCACACAAACCGCCAGCAATGCCTCCACCAGCTCCTGCTCCTTTAAGTTCCAATGTTGCAGGGGAGACTTTTTCATAAAAATCTTGGATCGCTTGATCTACGGCATCAAACATAGTAGGATCTAGACCTTTTTGCTTGCCAAACGTGTAGGTCGCACCTTGATAACCACATAAGGGACTCGTGACATCTGCTAAAATACGAATTTGAACATCTTCAGGAATTTCATAGCGATTTTCTGTTGAAACAGAAGCTAAATTTAGTAAGGACTGACCGCAAGCGGGCAAGACATTTCCATCCCTATCATAAAATCGATAACCTAAACCAGCAGCGATCCCAATTCCTCCGTCATTACTGGCCGTGCCACCAACGCCGATATAGATTTCTTTAATCCCTTGAGCAATGAGATGACGAATCAACTCTCCAATACCACAAGTCTGAATTTGAAGTGGATTTCGTTTCTCTATCGGAATTTTTCCAAGGCCAACTAAGTCAGCCACTTCAAATAGTGCCAGTTGTTCTTTTTGAAAATAGCTCATGGCTTCTTTTGTCAAAAGGGCCTGTCACTTGGATCCATTTTTCTTCAATGTCAAGAGAATGTCGAATAGAATCTACTGTACCTTCGCCACCATCACCAACAGGGCAGAGGAGACATTCTACATCTGCTATCGATTGTTGGAAGCCTCTTTTTTATTGCTTCAGCTACCTGATCAGCGGTCAAGCTTTCTTTAAATGAATCTGGTGCAATTACAATCTTCATATTTTCCCTCATTCTAAACAGTCAATCAAAGGAAGAACTTCTAAAAAATCCCTCTTGTCAACATGATTCGGTATTTCTTTTTTTGAGCACTTCTTTGGCACAAAAAGCAATTCCCAGTCCTGCTGACTTCAACATTAATAGGTCATTTGCCCCATCTCCGATTGCAACAGTTCTTTCTCTAGGAAGTTGCAGTTCCTTTCTCCATTGTTCTAGAGTATCTTTTTTGACCTGGGGACTGATAATTTGTCCAACTAATTCCCCTGTTAGAAAGCCACCTTTGACTTCAAGTTGGTTGGCAGAAAAATAGGCAATTCCAAGAGATTTTGCTAATCTCTCAACTATTGGAGAAAATCCACCGGACACCATACCAACTAGGATAGCATTCCTTTGGAGAATAGAAATGAATTCCTGGGCATTTGGCGATAGATGAATAGAATTGAAGACTGTATCAAAGACCGAAATAGGAAGGCCTTCCAACAAGAAAACTCTGTCTCGTAAACTCGTTTCAAAATTCAACTCTCCTCGCATTGCCTGACTTGTAATCTGCGAAATTTCTTCCTCACGACCTGCCTCTCTACCCAAAAGATCAATTACTTCTTCTAGGATTAAGGTTCCATCAACATCCATAACACACAATCCTTTTACTTGAGACATCACTCCTCCTCTCTAAATAGCCCAAAAATCGTATGAAATCATCATACGATTTTATCTATTAATTAACTAAACTATGGTACAAGTCAAGGTATGACTTGCAGGCTGTATCCCATGAGAAATCACACTCCATAGCTTGTTTTTGTAGACTTCTCCAAACATCAGGATGGTTTCTATACAAGTCCAAAGCTGTTTGGAAAGTCCAATTCAACCAGTAAGGAGATAGATTGTCAAAGCTAAAGCCAGTACCGCTTCCTTCAATTGGATTAAAGGCTTTAACGGTATCTCGCAACCCACCAACTTCATGGACCAATGGCAAGGTTCCGTAACGCATAGCCATCATTGAGACAAACCACATGGTTCAAAACGACTTGGCATAAGGAAGAGGTCACAAGCAGCGTAGATTTCTTGAGCTAGTTTGACATCAAAAGTGATATTTGCTGATAGCTTGTCTGGGTAGATTTGAGCAAACCATGAGAAAGCTCCTTCAAAGGCTGGATCTCCAGTTCCCAAAAGAACAATCTGAATATCATTTTGCAAGATATGGTGCAAACTTTCCACCACCACATCAAAACCTTTTTGACGTGTCAAACGAGAAACAATTCCCACCAGTAGAACATCAGTCCTAACGGGTAAGCCAACTCTTTCTTGCAATTTTGCCTTATTCTGGGCCTTCCCAGACAAATCTTCCTGATTAAATGATAGTCTAAAAGGGCATCCGTCTGAGGATTATAAAGGTCAGCATCAATCCCATTTACGATACCAGAGACCTTACCAGACTCCATTCGAAGAATCTGATCCAAGTTACATCCAAACTGACTAGTCATAATTTCATGAGCATAGCTAGGCGAAACGGTTGAAACACGATCCGCATAGAGAATACCAGCCTTCATCCAGTTCAGACAGTTATTCCAGCGAAGGGTACCATCAGCATAACGCTCAAAGCCAACTCCAAACAAATCCCATAACATTCCTTCTGAAAATTGTCCTTGGAATTCCAAATTATGAAT
>CAKMPG010000199.1:0-2719 GCA_927911355.1 Streptococcus mitis
GAATCCGTCGAAAAATCCATGATAGCGAGAGTCAGGTACGTGATGTTTGCAAGACTTGCTCAGCAAAAAGCGCAGATGTTGACGGAAGGGATCGTAGCCAGTAGAAATGGCCGTCAGGTTTTACCAGTCAAAAACACTTATCGTAACAAGATTGCAGGTGTCGTTCATGATATTTCTGCCAGCGGAAACACCGTCTATATCGAACCCCGTGAGGTGGTCAAACTGAGCGAAGAAATCGCTAGTCTGCGAGCAGATGAGCGTTATGAAATGCTTCGCATTCTCCAAGAAATTTCTGAGCGTGTCCGCCCACATGCTGCTGAGATTGCCAATGATGCTTGGATTATCGGTCATCTAGACTTGATTCGTGCCAAGGTCCGCTTTATCCAAGAGAGGCAAGCAGTTGTTCCTCAGCTATCAGAAAATCAGGAGATTCAACTGCTCCATGTCTGCCATCCTTTGGTCAAAAATGCGGTTGCGAATGATGTCCATTTTGGTCAAGATTTAACAGCCATTGTCATCACAGGTCCAAATACAGGTGGGAAGACCATCATGCTCAAAACTCTGGGCTTGACGCAGGTTATGGCTCAGTCTGGTTTGCCGATTTTAGCAGACAAGGGAAGTCGTGTGGGTATTTTTGAAGAAATCTTTGCCGATATTGGCGATGAGCAGTCTATTGAGCAGAGTTTGTCTACCTTCTCTAGCCACATGACCAATATCGTGGATATTCTTGGCAAGGTCAACCAACATTCCCTCTTACTCTTAGACGAGTTGGGTGCTGGTACAGACCCTCAAGAAGGAGCTGCTCTTGCCATGGCTATTCTGGAGGACCTTCGCCTGCGTCAAGTCAAGACCATGGCGACCACCCACTATCCCGAACTCAAGGCCTATGGTATTGAGACAGCCTTTGTGCAAAATGCCAGCATGGAGTTTGATACTGCCACTCTTCGCCCGACCTATCGCTTTATGCAGGGCGTGCCTGGTCGAAGCAATGCCTTTGAAATTGCCAAACGTCTAGGCCTATCTGAAGTCATCGTAGGGGATGCCAGCCAGCAGGTCGATCAGGACAATGATGTCAACCGGATTATTGAGCAACTGGAAGAGCAGACGCTTGAAAGTCGTAAACGCTTGGATAATATCCGTGAGGTGGAGCAAGAGAATCTCAAGATGAATCGTGCTCTCAAAAAACTTTACAACGAGCTCAATCGTGAAAAGGAAACAGAGCTTAACAAGGCGCGTGAACAGGCAGCTGAGATTGTGGACATGGCCCTAAGTGAAAGTGATCAGATTCTCAAAAATCTCCATAGCAAATCCCAACTCAAGCCCCATGAAATCATTGAAGCCAAAGCCAAGCTGAAAAAATTAGCTCCTGAAAAAGTGGACTTGTCTAAAAACAAGGTCCTTCAAAAGGCCAAGAAAAAACGAGCTCCAAAGGTGGGAGATGATATCGTGGTTCTCAGTTATGGACAGCGTGGTACCTTGACCAGCCAACTTAAGGATGGCCGTTGGGAAGCCCAAGTCGGTTTAATCAAGATGACCTTGGAAGAAAAAAGAATTTGATCTTGTTCAAGCCCAGCAAGAAAAGCAAGTCAAGAAGAAACAAGTCAATGTTGTGAAACGAACTTCTGGTCGTGGCCCACAAGCAAGACTGGACCTTCGAGGCAAACGTTATGAAGAGGCCATGAATGAGCTAGATGCCTTTATCGACCAAGCTCTGCTCAACAATATGGCCCAAGTCGATATCATCCATGGTATCGGTACAGGTGTCATCCGTGAAGGAGTCACCAAATACCTACAAAGAAACAAACATGTCAAGAGTTTCGGCTATGCCCCGCAAAATGCTGGGGGCAGTGGTGCAACTATTGTGACCTTTAAAGGATAAGAAATATTTCGGACTTTATACAGTAAAAATTGTTGAATTAAGTTTTACTAATAAACACATTGACAAAAGCCAACATTTTTTGTAAAATAAGAATCAATTAAATACCAACACCGAATGAAGTTTAATAGAAGTGGGGAATCGTTTGATTTTCCATGACTGTAAATGGACGGAACTCTGGAGAGACCGTAAAGGCACCGAAGGGGCAAGGCAGGCAACTGCTCAAACTCTCAGGTAAAAGGACAGAGCTAGGATAGACCGCTTTTTAGCATTTATCTAAGCATTCCAGAGTACATGTATCTTGCATGTGCTCTTTCTTTTGGGGTTGAAAAGATAGGAGAAGGAAATGTTAGAATTGCTTAAATCAATTGATGCTTTTGTTTGGGGCCCACCCCTCTTAATTTTATTGGTCGGAACAGGGATTTACCTAACTGCCCGTCTAGGACTCTTGCAGGTTTTGCGTTTGCCCAAGGCCTTCCAGCTTATTTTTACCAAGGATAAGGGGCATGGAGATGTATCCAGTTTTGCGGCCTTGTGTACAGCACTCGCAGCGACAGTTGGTACGGGAAATATTATCGGGGTGGCGACGGCTCTCAAGGTCGGTGGACCAGGAGCCCTCTTTTGGATGTGGATGGCTGCTTTCTTTGGGATGGCTACCAAGTATGCGGAAGGGCTCTTGGCGATCAAATTCCGGCACAAAGGACGACCATGGTGCAGTAGCGGGAGGCCCAATGCACTATATCCTTCTAGGTATGGGAGAAAGTGGCGACCACTTGCTATCTTCTTTGCCCTGGCAGGTGTTCTAGTAGCTTGTTGGGAATCGGGACCTTCACCCAAAGATCA
>CAKMPG010000200.1:0-6188 GCA_927911355.1 Streptococcus mitis
CAGACTACCAGAAAGAATTATCAAATCGTGGTTTGAGACTGTCTTGCAAGAAAGAAAGTTTGGTATTTCAGCGACTATGATTCGAGAAAATCCAAGCAAATATTGGAAATATATTGCTCAACCCTTCGTCGTCAGTTTACAAAGAAAGTGTTGATTATGGGAAGTGCCAGCAATGGGAAGACCACTCTAGCAAAGGATTTGGCAAGGTATTACGATGCACCAGTTAGCCTGGAATACGCGCGTGAGTACCAGATCAAAAACAATGTCCGCGATGATGAATTGACTCCAAAGGATTACTATTATCTCCTGTTGGGGCAGTATGACCAGACCTCTAAGTTAATTGACAGTAATGCCAATAGGGGACTGGTGATAGCTGATACCAACTCCTTAGTAACCAAGGGCTACTATGATTATTACATGGAGACTGAGGACCAAGGGGATTTATCAGGAGAGACTTTTGACAATCTTTTTGCCTCGATTTTAGCAAAGGAAAAATGGGACTTGATTCTCTTTGTGCAGCCTGTCGGCTCCTATGTCAATGACGGATTTAGAGATATGACTATGGCAGAAGACCATATTCGTCATAGTTTTTCCCAGCATTTGGACCAGATGAGGGAGCGCTACTTAGCAAACATTCCACTAGTTTATCTAGCTGAGGATTATCTAGGAAATTATGAAGCAGCAAAAGTGGCTATTGATGCCATTTACCAAGCAGATTAGGAGAAAAATATGAAAAAACTAACTGAAAAAATCACACAATTTATCGAGAACTTTAAAAACGTCCATGCGGAAGCCCGCAAGATTGGTTTTGCAGGAATCATGAACCTGCTCTGGAAAGATCTCTTTGTCGGCCGTAGCCTCTTCCAGTGGTTGTATCTCATCGTCCTGTCAAGTGTTCCCTTGATCTTGGAATTCACGCAAAATACAGAAAGTCATGACTGGATGAGCTTGTTTGCATCTTGGACTGGGATTGTCTGTGTTATCTTGGTAGCAGAAGGGCGTGCAAGCAATTATCTCTTTGGGGCCATTAACTCTGCTATCTATTTGATTTTGGCCATGAATGCAACTTTTTATGGCGAAGTTTTGACGACCGTTTACTTCTTTGTCATGCAGCCGATTGGTCTCTATGCTTGGCTGTCCAATCGTATCAATGACCAAGGAAAAGTAGAAGAATCTCACTTTGAAGCTAAGAAATTATCTGTGCTCGCCCTTTCCGTGATAGTGTTACCGATGCGACCAATGGTGTTGGTCAGCTCTTGATGACACGTCTCTATCGTGAGCAATGGATTTTCTGGATTGCAACCAATCTCTTTAGTATTTATCTCTGGTGGGGTGAAAATATCCACATCCAAGGGATGTACTGGGTTTACACTCTCAATAGTCTAGTAGGTTGGTACCAATGGACCAAGGCAGTTCGTAAGGAGGCATAAAATGACGGACATAAAGATTCCAGAAGGGATGACGGAAAAAGAATATTTTGAAATTCATGCCAGTCAGGAAGAGTTTTTAGATTGGTACTACAAGCAGGAACTCCCTCAATACGAAAAACCAAGTGTGACGGTGGATATGGTAGCCTACTGCTTTGTCGAAGGAAAGATCAAGCTCTTATTAATTCGTCGCAAGGCTCACCCTTATCAAAATTGTTTGGCTCTGGTTGGAGGATTTATGGACAAGGGCGAAGATGCTGCGCATGCCTGTCAGCGTGAGGTGAGAGAAGAAGTCAATCTCGATCTTCCTTTGGAAAAATCGAGCAATTGATGACCGTATCGACTCCCGGCCGTGACCCACGGGGCTGGACAGTGACCATTGCCCACTTGGTTTATTTGCCTAGTCGTGCATTAGAACTTGTTCAAGCAGGAGACGATGCCAAGGATGTGGTTTTTGTAGATGTCGATTTTCAGACAGGCAAGTGCTTCTCAAAGGGAGTAGAGTTGGAGGATCAAGCCTTCGCTTTTGACCATTATGCCATTATCCAAGAATCCATCAAACGAATCCAAGGCCGTCTCGACTGGAATCCGACCTTCCTCTATCTGCTGGAGGAGGAGTTCACTGTCTACGAAGGGACTGAACTGGTCAATCTCATCAACCCCGGTCGTCCAATCGTCAGCAATAACTTTCTCGTAAAATATGGCGAGTACGTAGAAGAGGTCGGGCTCAAACGAGTACCTAAAAAGAAACCAAGAAAACCTATCGACTGAAATAAAAAACGAGGCCGGGACAAAGTTCCCGACCTCTTTATGTACCATCATGAAATGGTTTTGCTGTTGCGACTGTTTTTAGGGATGGCTATCTTTCTTAGAATTACTCAACAGGTGAGTAAAGAAGTCCTTGTATCGATACTTGAGATAGTTCTCATGTAAAAATAACAAAGCGATATAAACAATCAAAAAGATTGTAGTCAGATAAAACACATCAAATGCAGTTCGCGCATAGTAAGCGGCTGATTGATAAGAGCCAATTGCTCCCAAAATCAACCAAGGAAGATACTTATAATACTTATTTAGCATAAGAGTGCACCTCCTATATTCTATTTCAATGTTATTATATTCCTTTGTACTTAAAGGTGCAAGCGATTACACAAAAACAAATTCAAATTTTTAATAGGAAAATCTCCTGCTTTTCTATTTTATTACGAATAGAAGAGTAGGGGGAGTAAATGTATCTAAAGTATTTAAGATTTTTAAAATAGTTTAGATAAATTGTTGACATATTTAAATCCCGATGTTACAATTATATTACAAAAAGATTTCTTTATATTTCTAAAACATTACAAAGGAGTAGAAAAATGAAAAAGAAAACCTATATCAAATTGATGGCAGCAACTGTATTGGCCTCTACCTTGCTGTTAGGAGCTTGTGGGAATAAAAAGGAAACAACTCAAGCAAGCAGTTCTGCTAAGACAAGCCAATCATCAAGTTCTAAAGCAGCTTCTGCTAGCAAAGAAAGCAAGACTCAGAAGTCCTCAAGTTCAGCTGCATCTGAAAAGGCTAAGGCATCTACTGATCAATCTTCAGCAACTGCAACACCATCACAAGCGGCACCTACACCAGAGCAAAGACAAGGTCAAGAAGTGGCTAATCAACAGGTGGCTAGTCAACAAACTCCTGCTCAGACTCCTTCAACTCAACAGGCTTCTCAAGCCCAGTCTAATCAATCAAGCTATGATCCTACAACTGACCGCAAACTTCAAGACAAACAAGCAGAGCAAAATAAACGCTACAAGGGTGTTTTAACCATGGTAGATGGTGATTTCTCAGCTGCAGCGGGCAATTGGAAGGGAGCAAATGGCGAAACTATCACAGTTTCATCAGGAGGTCAATTTACAGTAGAATCTTCTGATGGAAAGAAAGAAAATTACTCTATCAAAGGCTATTCTTATACTCTTGATGATGGTAAGTATAATGCCAAAATTGGTGGAGGGAAAGTCATCCAAATTACAACAGGAGCGATGGTAAGGTTTCTAGTGTTGCTTTGAGTCAATAATAGCCCTCATTATTTGAATTTTTACAATCAAAGAAAATCCGTCAGCTCAATAAGAGTTGACGGATTATTTTATACTTATACTTATACTTATACTTGGGTTAAAAATTCTTCGGTAGTAAGAATTTGAGCAAACTCATCTTGTAGAGAAAGGATATTAATCTCATGGATAGTCTCAGGAGAGATGGCCTGACCGTTTTTGTTAGATAGGGTAAAACTGGCAGTAGCATCTGCTAGTAAAGTGACTTCAAAACTAAGATTTGCTGCCATTCGTGTAGTAGTGGATACACAATGAGGCAGGGTCAAACCAACAACGACTAAATGACAAATCTGATTTTTTCGTAAATATGTTTTAAGATTTGTTCCAATAAAGGCGCTATTAACCGTTTTTTGAAAGACAGGTTCTGAAGCAACTGGTTCAAATCCACTTTTAAACTCCTGATTTTGTTTGTTATGAAATTGCGACTGGGGATTGTCAGATATGTGTTGAACATGTAAGACTGGAAGACCGTGTTTACGAAAGTATGTCAGTACCCTCAATGCTTGAGATTCAGCTTGAGGGTTGTTTCGTTCTCCCCAGATGGGTCTATCAAATGCTTTTTGCATATCGATAATCAGTAGAGCAGTATGAACCATTTTAAGCCTTATCCAATTGCAAGAGAGCCTCAATCTCTGCCAGAGTGCTAGCTTGTGAAATAGCTCCACGGAGTTTGGCTGCGCCAGATGTTCCACGGAGGTAGTGAGGAGCGAGTCCACGGAATTCACGAACTGCTACGTTTTCCCCTTTGAGGTTAATCAAACGTTTCAAGTGTTCGTAGGCGATTTTCATCTTATCTTCAAAGGTCAAATCAGGTAGGATTTCTCCTGTTTCAAAGTAATGGTTGATTTGGTTGAAGAGGTAGGGATTTCCCATAGCAGCGCGGCCAATCATGACTGCATCAGCACCAACTTCTTCGATGCGTTGTTTGGCTTCTTGGACCGTACGAATGTCACCGTTGGCGATAAATGGAATCTTGGTCAAAGCTTGAGCGACCTTGTGAAGGGTCTCGAGGTCTGCGTGACCTGTATACATTTGTTCACGGGTACGGCCATGCATGGCGAGGGCAGAAACACCTGCTGCTTCAGCAGCGAGGGCATTTTCTACTGCAAGAGATGGATCAGCCCAGCCGGTACGCATTTTGACGGTGAGGGGGATATCAAGGACCGATTGAACCTTGTTGATGATAGAGTAAATTTTGTCTGGATCCTTGAGCCACATAGCGCCAGCTTCGTTCTTCACGATTTTATTAACTGGGCAGCCCATGTTGATATCCACGATATCGGTTTTGGTGTTTTCTTGGATGAATTCTGCTGCGCGTGCTAGGCTGTCTTCATCACTACCAAAAAGTTGGATAGAGACTGGATTTTCGCCCTCATCGATATGAAGCATGTGTAGGGTTTTTTTCGTTGTTGTATTGAATTCCCTTGTCAGAGACCATTTCCATTACAACGAGTCCAGCTCCGAGCTCTTTTGCGATGGTACGAAAGGCTGAGTTGGTTACGCCAGCCATAGGCGCTAAAACGGTACGATTGGGAATCTCAACATTGCCAATCATAAAGGGTGTATTAAGATTTGTCACGAATGAGTTCCTCCAGGTCGTTTTCATCAAAGTTGTAAGTAGTTTGGCAGAATTGACAAGTGATTTCTGCCCCGTGGTCTTCCTCTTTCATTTCCTGTAAGTCTGAGCTTGGAAGGCTAGCAAGAGCGTTCATAAAGCGTTCATGGCTACAGTCACATTGGAAACGGATTTCTTCTTCAGAAAGACGCTTGTAGGCCTCGTCACCGTAGATAGCCTTGAGGAGGGCTTCGATATGGTCGTCGCTTTCCAGAAGGGTTGAGATAGCTGGCATTTCTTGGATGCGTTTTTCAAAGCGAGCAATCTCTTCTTCCTTAGCTCCTGGCAAGACTTGAACTAGGAAACCACCTGCAACCTTGACCTTGTCTTCTTCGTCTAAAAGGACATTGAGGCCGACTGCTGAAGGGGTTTGTTGGCTTTCGGTCAGGTAAAAGGCCAGGTCTTCACCGATTTCCCCAGAGATGAGGGGAGTCATAGAGTTGTAAGGATTTCCAGTACCGTAGTCTGTGATAACGAGGAATTGACCATTGCCAACAAAAGGTCCGACTAGGACTTCACCAGTTGTAGTCTTTTTGATGTCAACACCAGGATTTTGAACATAGCCTTTGACGTTCCCCTTGGTATCTGCGACCGTGATAATGGCCCCTAGAGAGCTAGATCCCAGTACCTTAACTGTTAGTTTGGTATTCCCTTTTTCATTGGCTGCGAGAATCTGGCTGGCGATAAGAGTTCGACCAAGCGCTACAGTTGAGCTAGCTTGGGTTTGGTGTTTTTCTTGAGCAGTGCGGACGGTTTCCGTGCTATCAAGGACAAAAGCACGAAAGGCTCCGCTTTCTGATATTGTTTTAATAATTTTATCCATAGCTACTATTTTAGCATAAAAATGCCCAAAGGGGGAGCCGTGTGTTTGCTGATTTTCAGGATAATGGACCAGGAAATCAGCATGAAAATAAAAAGAGAAACAGATTATTTCAGCATTTGAAAGATTTATGCTATGCTTGAAGGAGAAAATGAAAGGGGTAACAAATGTATTTAGGTGATTTGATGGAAAAAGCCGAATCTGGCCAATTTTTAGTCCTTTCCTTTCTATTA
>CAKMPG010000201.1:0-3565 GCA_927911355.1 Streptococcus mitis
GAAAAAATGAAGAGGTGGAAGCAGGTGTATTGCCTGGAGATTCTATCTTGGACAAGTATGTGAAACAACATAAAGATGAAATTGAAGCAGATAAGTTTGAAACACGTCAGTTTAGCAAGGATGATCTAGTTGAAAAAGAAGAGGTAGAGGAGACTCAGACTCTGGATAATTTGCTTCAAGAGCTTCGTGAGGAAACGGGAGTAACTTCTCCAGTTCCAGAAGATGAATTGAGTCAGTTTGATGATTTAGAATTAACACGAGTTTCAGAAGCTCCTCTTGTCGAAGAATTTGAGAAGGAAGAGGTACCATTAGTTGGAACGGAAGAGGCTCTCACGCGTTCTCGAGTCACAGATAGTGAAGATGGAAAAAGTAAGAAGAAATGGGTGCTTTACGGTATTCTAGCAGCCTTAGTGGTTCTTATCCTTGGAACTGGTTATTATGTTTATCGTCAAGTGGCTCGTTCGACCAAGGAAATCCAAACTTCTCAATCAACTACAAATACGCAGTCAGATGCGGAAGAATTCAATAATTTATATGATGCCTTCTATACAGATAGCAACAAAACGGCTTTGAAGAATAGCCAGTTTGATAAACTGAGTCAACTGAAAACCTTGCTTGATAAGCTAGAAGGTAGTCGTGAATATACGCTTGCAAAATCTAAGTATGATAGCCTAGCAACTCAAATCAAGGCCATTCAAGATGTCAATGCTCAATTTGAGAAACCAGCTATTATGGATGGTGTCTTGGATACTAACGCTAAAGCTAAATCAGATGCTAAATTTACAGATATTAAAACTGGAAATACGGAGCTTGATAAAGTTCTAGATAAGGCTATCAGCCTTGGTAAGAGCCAGCAAACAAGTGCTTCAAGCTCAAGTTCAAGTGAAACTAGCAGCTCAAGCTCTAGTCAAGCAAGCGAAAATACTGCTAGTGAGACAAGTCCAAGTAGCTCAAATACTGCATCAACTGAAACTAGAAGTACCCGCAGTGAAGTCAATATGGGTGTATCAAGTGCAGGAGTTGCTGTTCAAAGAAGTGCGAGTCGTGTTTCTTATAACCAGTCTGCTATTGATGATAGCAATAATTCTGCCTGGGATTTCGCGGATGGTGTCTTAGAACAAATTCTAGCGACTTCACGTTCACGTGGTTATATCACTGGTAACCAATATATCCTTGAGCGTGTTAATATCGTTAATGGCAATGGTTATTACAACCTCTACAAGCCAGATGGAACCTATCTCTTTACCCTTAACTGTAAGACAGGATACTTTGTTGGAAATGGTTCTGGACACGCGGATGACTTGGACTACTAAGCAGTCGTTACAAAATTCTTTCTTTTCAAAAATAAAAATGATAAAATAAAACAAATTAAACAAGAGGAGTGTCAAATGACAAAAGCTAACTTTGGTGTCGTAGGTATGGCCGTAATGGGTCGTAACCTTGCCCTTAATATTGAATCTCGTGGTTACACAGTTGCTATTTACAACCGTAGTAAAGAAAAAACTGAAGATGTAATTGCATGCCATCCTGAAAAGAACTTTGTACCAAGCTATGACGTTGAAAGTTTTGTAAACTCAATCGAAAAACCTCGTCGTATCATGCTCATGGTTCAAGCTGGACCTGGTACAGATGCTACAATTCAAGCCCTTCTTCCACACCTTGACAAGGGTGATATCTTGATCGACGGAGGAAACACTTTCTACAAAGATACAATCCGTCGTAATGAAGAATTGGCAAACTCAGGTATCAACTTTATCGGTACTGGGGTTTCTGGTGGTGAAAAAGGTGCCCTAGAAGGTCCTTCTATCATGCCTGGTGGACAAAAAGAGGCCTACGAATTGGTTGCGGATGTTCTTGAAGAAATCTCAGCTAAAGCACCAGAAGATGGCAAACCATGTGTGACTTATATCGGTCCTGATGGAGCTGGTCACTATGTGAAAATGGTTCACAACGGTATCGAGTATGGTGATATGCAATTGATCGCAGAAAGTTATGACTTGATGCAACACTTGCTAGGCCTTTCAGCAGAAGATATGGCTGAAATCTTTACTGAGTGGAACAAGGGTGAATTGGACAGCTACTTGATCGAAATCACAGCTGATATCTTGAGCCGTAAAGACGATGAAGGTCAAGATGGACCAATCGTAGACTACATCCTTGATGCCGCAGGTAACAAGGGAACTGGTAAATGGACTAGTCAATCATCACTTGACCTTGGTGTGCCATTGTCACTCATCACTGAGTCAGTATTTGCACGTTACATTTCAACTTACAAAGAAGAACGTGTACATGCTAGCAAGGTTCTTCCAAAACCAGCTGCCTTCAAATTTGAAGGAGACAAGGCTGAGTTGATTGAAAAGATCCGTCAAGCCCTTTACTTCTCAAAAATCATTTCATACGCACAAGGTTTTGCTCAATTGCGTGTAGCTTCTAAAGAAAATAACTGGAACTTGCCATTTGCAGACATCGCATCTATCTGGCGTGATGGCTGTATCATCCGTTCTCGTTTCTTGCAAAAGATTACAGATGCTTACAACCGTGATGCAGATCTTGCCAACCTTCTTTTGGATGAGTACTTCTTGGATGTTACTGCTAAGTACCAACAAGCAGTGCGTGATATCGTAGCTCTTGCGGTTCAAGCTGGTGTGCCAGTGCCAACTTTCTCAGCAGCTATTACTTACTTTGATAGCTACCGTTCAGCTGACCTTCCAGCTAACTTGATCCAAGCGCAACGTGACTACTTTGGTGCCCACACTTACCAACGTAAAGACAAAGAAGGAACATTCCACTACTCTTGGTATGACGAAAAATAAGTAGGTCTGCCATGGGGAAACGGATTTTATTACTTGAGAAAGAACGAAATCTAGCTCATTTTTTAAGTTTGGAACTCCAAAAAGAGCAATACCGAGTTGATCAGGTTGAGGAGGGGCAAAAGGCCCTCTCCATGGCTCTTCAGACAGACTATGACTTGATTTTATTGAATGCTCGTCTGGGGGATATGACAGCCCAGGATTTTGCAGACAAGCTGAGTCGGACTAAGCCAGCCTCAGTGATCATGGTCTTGGACCATCGCGAAGAATTGCAAGATCAGATTGAGGCAATCCAACGCTTTGCCGTTTCTTACATCTATAAGCCGGTTATTATTGACAATTTGGTGGCCCGTATTTCAGCGATTTTCCGAGGTCGGGACTTTATCGACCAACACTGTAGTCAGATGAAGGTTCCAACGTCTTATCGCAATCTGCGTATGGATGTAGAACATCATACCGTTTATCGTGGCGAAGAGATGATTGCTCTGACCCGTCGTGAGTATGACCTCTTGGCTACTCTTATGGGAAGCAAGAAAGTTCTGACTCGTGAGCAGTTATTGGAAAGTGTTTGGAAGTATGAAAGTGCGACCGAAACAAATATCGTGGATGTCTATATCCGTTATCTACGTAGCAAGCTTGATGTAAAAGGTCAAAAAAGCTACATTAAAACCGTGCGTGGTGTCGGTTACACCATGCAAGAATAGAAAAGCAGTTGCAGTTATGTAACTGCTTTTTTTGAGGGGTGTTCTATATAT
>CAKMPG010000202.1:0-7863 GCA_927911355.1 Streptococcus mitis
TCAATCGTGTGGCAACTCATGTACTGGAATTGTCAGAGAATGGCTCGACTCTTTACCTGGGAGATTACGACTACTATGTTGAGAAGAAATCAGAAGTAGAAATGATTCAGGCTGAGGAAGCTTCAACTAGCAATCAAGCAAAAGAATCAAGTTCAGTTAATGACTATCAAGCTCAGAAAGAAAGTCAAAAAGAAGTTCGCAAACTCATGCGACAAATCGAAAGTCTAGAAGCTGAAATTGAAGAGTTAGAAAGTCAAAGCCAAGATATTTCTGAACAAATGTTGGAAACAAACGATGCCGACAAACTGATGGAATTACAGGCTGAGCTGGACAAAATCAGCCACCGTCAGGAAGAAGCTATGCTTGAATGGGAAGAATTATCAGAGCAGGTGTAAAGATGGAACATCTTGGAAAAGTATTTCGTGAATTTCGGACAAGTGGAAATTATTCTTTAAAGGAGGCGGCAGGGGAGTCCTGTTCAACTTCTCAGTTATCTCGCTTTGAGCTTGGGGAGTCTGACCTAGCAGTCTCACGTTTCTTTGAGATTTTGGATAACATTCATGTAACAATCGAAAATTTCATGGATAAGGCTAGGGATTTCCATAATCATGAACATGTTGCCATGATGGGACAAATTGTACCCCTTTACTACTCAAATGATATTGCAGGTTTTCAAAAGCTTCAAAGTGAACAACTTGAAAAGGCTAAGAGTTCGACAAATCCACTCTATTTTGAGCTGAACTGGATTTTGTTGCAAGGTCTGATTTGTCAAAGAGATTCGAGTTATCATATGGAGCAGGATGATTTAGATAAGGTAGCAGATTATCTCTTCAAAACAGAAGAATGGACATGTATGAGTTGATTCTTTTCGGTAACCTCTATAGTTTCTACGATGTAGACTATGTCACTCGGATTGGTAGAGAAGTCATGGAGAGGGAGGAATTTTATCAAGAGATTGGTCGCCATAAGAGATTGGTTTTGATTTTGGCCCTCAATTGTTACCAGCATTGTTTAGAGCATCTTTCTTTTGACAATGCAAGCTATTTTGAGACTTATACAGAGAAGATTATTGGTAAAAACATTAGTCTGTATGAACGAAATATTTTACATTACCTAAAAGGCTTTGCCTTGTACCAAAAAGGACAGTGTAAAGAAGGTTGTAAGCAAATGCAAGAGGCCATGCATATTTTTGACGTGCTAGATCTTCCAGAGCAAGTAGCCTACTATCAGGAACACTACAAAAAATTTATCAAAGATTAATTTTCCCAAATAAGGGAAAAATGAAAAAGCTCCTTTCGGTTTTGATACAATAGTTTCAAAATTTGAGAGGAGTTTTTATATGAATCGCTATGCAGTACAGTTGATTAGTCGCGGAGCTGTTAACAAGATAGGGAATATGCTCTATGATTATGGAAATAGTGTCTGGTTGGCTTCCATGGGGGCCATAGGCCAGACTGTTTTAGGAATGTATCAGATTTCTGAACTCGTCACATCTATTCTCGTAAATCCCTTTGGCGGAGTCATTTCAGACCGTTTTTTCTCGTCGTAAGATTTTTAATGGCGGCAGACCTTGTTTGTGGGATTCTTTGTCTGGCTATTTCTTTTATAAGGAATGACAGCTGGATGATTGGAGCTTTGATTTTTGCCAATATTGTTCAGGCTATTGCTTTTGCCTTTTCTAGACCAGCAAATAAGGCCATTATCACCGAATTGGTAGAGAAGGATGAACTGGTCCTCTACAATTCTCGTTTGGAGTTGGTCTTGCAGGTTGTCAGCGTGAGTTCTCCTGTACTTTCTTTTCTTGTTTTACAATTCTCAAGTCTCCATCTGACGCTCTTACTAGATGCTTTGACTTTTTTTATAGCATTTGTTCTAGTGGCCTTACTTCCAAAAGAAGAACCAATGGTTCAAGATAAGAAACTTTTTACTGGTAAAGATATTTTTGCAGATATCAAAGATGGCTTGCACTATATCTGGCATCAAAAAGAGATTTTCTTTCTCCTGTTAGTGGCTTCCAGCGTTAATTTCTTTTTTGCGGCTTTTGAGTTTTTGCTTCCTTTTTCAAATAAACTATATGGAGTAGAAGGAGCTTATGCGACTATCTTAACCATGGGTGCGATTGGCTCAATTATAGGAGCACTGATAGCAAATAAATTTAAATCAAGTATGAATACACTTTTGTTCTTATTGATTTTAACAGGAGTAGGAGTTTTCATGATGGGTTTGCCACTGCCCAATATTTTAACCTTTTCTGGAAACCTGATTTGTGAACTCTTTATGACGATTTTTAATATTCACTTCTTTACACAGGTACAGACCAAGATTGATGGAGAATATTTGGGTAGGGTATTGAGTACCATTTTTACACTGGCAATTCTCTTTATGCCGATTGCGAAAGGTTTGATGACCTTTCTTCCAAGTGTCCATCTTTATTCTTTCTTGATTATTGGACTTGGAGTTGTAGCCTTATCTTTCTTAGCTCTCGGATATGTTCGAACTCATTTTGAAAAAGAGACATAAGTTTGCTTGGACTTCAAAAATAATTCCAATCTAAGTGTTTTTTCCGCCCTTCTCGTTTGTGAGAAGGGCTTAATTTATGGTAAAATAGTTTTATGAATAAAAGAATGAATGAGTTGGTCGCCTTGCTCAATCGCTATGCGACTGAGTATTATACCAGCGATAATCCGTCGGTTTCAGACAGTGAGTATGACCGTCTTTACCGTGAGTTGGTCGAGTTAGAAACTGCTTATCCAAAGCAAGTGTTAGCAGACAGTCCGACCCATCGTGTTGGTGGCAAGGTTTTAGATGGTTTTGAAAAATACAGTCATCAGTATCCTCTTTATAGTTTGCAGGATGCTTTTTCACGTGAGGAGCTTGAAGCTTTTGATGCGCGTGTTCGTAAGGAAGTTGCCAATCCGACCTATATTTGTGAGCTGAAAATCGATGGCTTATCTATCTCGCTTACTTATGAAAAGGGGATTTTAGTTGCAGGTGCAACACGTGGAGATGGTTCAATTGGTGAAAATATCACAGAAAACCTCAAGCGTGTTAAGGATATTCCTTTGACTTTGCCAGAAGAACTAGATATCACAGTTCGTGGGGAATGTTATATGCCACGCGCTTCTTTTGACCAGGTCAACCAAGCTCGACAAGAAAATGGAGAGCCTGAATTTGCCAATCCTCGTAATGCGGCGGCAGGAACCTTGCGTCAGTTGGATACAGCTGTAGTTGCCAAGCGCAATCTTGCGACTTTCCTCTATCAAGAAGCTAGCCCTTCAACTCGAGACAGCCAAGAAAAGGTTTTGAAGCATCTCGAACAACTTGGTTTTGTGGTTAATCCTAAGCGAATCTTGGCTGAAAACATAGATGAAATCTGGAATTTTATCCAAGAAGTAGGAGAGGAACGGGACAATCTGCCTTATGATATCGATGGGGTGGTGATCAAGGTCAACGACCTAGCAGGTCAAGAAGAACTTGGCTTTACTGTTAAGGCTCCAAAGTGGGCAGTAGCCTACAAGTTTCCTGCTGAGGAAAAAGAAGCTAAACTCTTATCCGTTGATTGGACAGTTGGCCGTACGGGTGTTGTAACCCCGACTGCCAATCTAACACCAGTACAACTAGCTGGTACAACTGTTAGCCGTGCGACCCTACACAATGTGGATTATATTGCTGAAAAAGATATCCGCAAAGACGACACGGTCATCGTCTATAAGGCTGGAGATATCATCCCTGCCGTTTTACGAGTAGTAGAGTCCAAGCGGGTTTCTGAAGAAAAACTAGATATCCCTACAAACTGCCCAAGTTGTGACTCTGACTTGTTGCACTTTGAAGATGAAGTGGCCCTTCGTTGTATAAATCCGCGTTGCCCTGCTCAAATCATGGAAGGTTTGATCCACTTTGCCTCTCGAGATGCCATGAATATTACAGGCCTTGGTCCATCTATTGTTGAGAAGCTCTTTGCTGCTAATTTAGTTAAGGATGTGGCGGATATTTATCGTTTGAAAGAAGAGAATTTCCTACTTTTAGAGGGGGGTTAAGGAAAAGTCTGCTTCTAAAACTGTATCAAGCTATTCAAGCATACCAAGGAAAATTCTGCCGAGAAACTCTTGTTTGGTTGGGAATTCGCCATGTCGGAAGCAAGGCCAGTCAGCTTTTACTTCAACATTTTCATTCAATTGAAAATCTGGCTCAGGCAGATCCAGATGAAGTGGCTAGTATTGAGAGTCTGGGTGGTGTGATTGCCAATAGTCTTCAGACTTATTTTGCGACAGAAGGCTCTGAAATTCTCCTCAGAGAATTGAGAGAAGCTGGGGTCAATCTGGACTATAAAGGACAGACGGTAGTGTCAGATGCGGCCTTGTCAGGTTTGACCGTTGTATTGACTGGAAAATTGGAACGGCTCAAGCGCTCAGAAGCTAAAAATAAACTCGAAAGTTTGGGTGCTAAAGTGACTGGCAGTGTTTCTAAAAAGACCGACCTCGTCGTGGCAGGTGCAGATGCTGGAAGTAAACTTCAAAAAGCACAAGAACTTGGTATTGAAGTTCGAGATGAAGCTTGGCTCGAAAGTTTGTAAAGAATAGTAGAAGGCTAGATGTTAGATAGTCTGAAACTGTCTATCCTGAAGTGTTTTGACATGAATTGAGTCTATCTTGAGTCAGAAATTAAATTGCTGAATCTATCAGCACCACATAAAAAAATTAAATTAAAATTAGAAATTAGGAAAAGAAATGTTAAATTACCCTGTAGTCATCCATTTTCATCGAAAAAACGGGGATTATGCAGCCTGTTCATTTAGTAGAAAACAGGCGGACAATGTTGAAAAATTGTATTATGAAAATAACTTTTTTGGAGCAAAGTTCTCCTTCACAGTTACAAGTCAAGAAAAGTTAGAAAACCTGAAGTTTTCTGTCGAGATTGATGGGACAGTTAAGGAATATTCCGTGCGTTATAACTACTATCCGCTTCTGACAGAAGTTTGGATTTTAGAGGGCGACGAGACTGTTTATTATTCTGAAAACCCAGCCATTGCTAGTCCTTACTACAAAGATCAAAATCCATTTGCTTTTGATAGAGCAATACATAGCGCTAGTTTTGATCACCACTGGGGCTACCAAGGAGAACTAGGTTACAGTCTTTCAGATTATCAGACTAGCTTTAAACTTTGGGCTCCTACGGCTACTGCTGTACAGGTGGTTGTCTACGAAAATACCAGCAACGACGCTCCGATTTGGAAAACCTTTAATCTAGAGCGTGGTAATAGCTATTCATACAGTCATAAGTACAATACCATTGGTGTTTGGAGTCTAGACTTAGATGAAAATCTTGCTGGCAAGGCTTATCAGTATCAGATTGACTTTCCTCACCACCAGACTGTGACGAGAGATCCTTACACGATTGCCACAAGTCCTGACGGCAAACGTTCCGTAATTCTTTCTCATCAAGACAGACAAGTAGAAGGATTTGTGGTCAAACATGGAACAGAAGCGCCTTGGCGTTTGGAAAATCCATGTAAAGCAGTTATCTGTGAAATGCATATCCGAGATTTAACCAAATCTCCGACCTCTGGAGTTGCAGAGCATCTCCGTGGAACCTTCCTTGGTGCTGCCCAGACTGGAACTGTAAACCAATTCGGACAAGCAACCGCCTTTGACTATATCAAAGAACTTGGCTGCAACTATGTTCAACTCCAGCCTATCTTTGATCGCCATAAGGAATACGATGAGGATGGAAATGTAACCTATAACTGGGGTTATGACCCTCAAAACTACAATGCACCAGAACCAAGTTTTTCTAGTAATCCAGATGATCCAGGGCAGGTCATTCGTGATTTGAAGACCATGGTTCAAGCCTATCACGATGCGGGGATTGGTGTCATTATGGACGTGGTTTATAATCACACCTTTTCAACGGTTGATGCACCTTTCCAAACAACTGTCCCTGATTACTACTATCGTATGAATCCAGACGGTACCTTCCAGAATGGAACAGGTGTTGGAAATGAAACAGCCAGTGAACACGAAATGTTCCGCAAGTACATGATTGATTCTCTTCTATACTGGGTACAGGAATACAATATTGACGGCTTCCGTTTTGACTTGATGGGTATTCATAATGTCAAAACCATGCAAGCGATTCGTTGGGCGCTAGATGAGGTTGATCCCCGTATTATCACTTATGGAGAAGGCTGGGATATGGGAACAGGTCTTGCAACTTATGATAAGGCCAAGAAGGATAATGCCTACCAAATGCCAAATATCGGATTCTTCAATGATAATCAGCGTGATGCGGTCAAAGGAGGAGAAGTTTATGGTGCAATCAAGTCAGGATTTGTAAGTGGTGCAGCCACTGAACCAATCATTGCCAAGGCCATTCTTGGTAGCCGAGAATTGGGTTCTTATCTCAGTCCAAACCAGGTTCTCAACTATGTTGAAGCCCATGACAATTACAATCTTCATGATTTGTTGGCGACTCTTCATCCTGATCAAAGTTCAGACCAGATTATGCGCAAGGTTGAGACGGCGACAGTAATGAACCTTCTCATGCAAGGAATGTCCTTTATGGAAATTGGCCAAGAATTTGGTCGAACCAAATTAATTCCGACGGGTGAACATGGACAACTCACTTCGGCAGACCGAGAACGTGCTATGAATAGTTACAACGCTCCTGACAGTGTTAACCAAATAAACTGGGATTTAATCAATGAAAGACAAGAAAGCATTGACTTTGTCCGTCAAATTATTCGACTGAAAACACAGACTAGCGCCTTTTCTTATCCTACATACGAAGAAGTTTACCGTCATGTCTTTGTTCACACAGCTGCAGAAAATAGCGGATGGATTGTTTACGAGATTCACGGGGGGCCAGAACATCTATTGGTAGTATTCAATGCCAAGGGAACTTCCTTATACTTTGAAAATGCAGGAAATCTAGAAATGCTTGTGACCAATAGTCGTTCGAAACAAGAAAATGTCATTGATGATACTAGTGTCGCAGTGCTAAAAGTACTCTCTTAAATGCATAAACTAAAAAGGGTTAGATTGTCTAATCCTTTTTTATCATTTATAAGTTTTCAATGAAGATTAGAATCAAGTTTCAAATAGTTTGAAAAACCAAGCTTGTGAAAATAATCTCAAAAAAAATTGCAAAAAGGGTTGTAATTTTCTGAAAATTTGGTAAAATATATCTTAATCATTTTCAGGAGGACGAGAATTTGACAAGATATCAGAATTTAGTAAATGGAAAATGGAAATCAGCTGAAAAAGAAATTACGATTTATTCACCAATAAACCAAGAAGAATTAGGGACTGTTCCAGCTATGACTCAGGCAGAAGTAGATGAGGCTATGAAAGCTGCGCGTGCAGCCCTGCCAGCTTGGCGAGCTTTATCAGCAGTTGAACGTGCGGCTTATTTGCACAAAACAGCAGCTATTTTAGAACGTGATAAGGAAGAAATTGGTACTATACTTGCCAAAGAAGTGGCAAAGGGAATTAAAGCAGCTATTGGAGAAGTGGTGCGTACCGCAGACTTGATTCGCTATGCTGCTGAGGAAGGTCTCCGTATCACTGGACAAGCAATGGAAGGTGGCGGTTTTGAAGCAGCAAGTAAAAATAAATTGGCCGTTGTTCGTCGCGAGCCAGTTGGTGTCGTGCTGGCTATCGCTCCCTTTAATTATCCAGTTAATTTATCTGCTTCTAAAATTGCACCTGCCTTGATTGCAGGGAATGTAGTCATGTTTAAGCCACCAACACAAGGTTCTATTTCTGGGCTCTTGTTGGCTAAAGCGTTTGAAGAAGCAGGGATTCCGGCTAGTGTTTTCAATACCATTACGGGTCGTGGTTCAGAAATTGGGGATTATATCATTGA
>CAKMPG010000203.1:0-6759 GCA_927911355.1 Streptococcus mitis
TACCTCTTGGTACAGCCTGTTTTTCACTTGTAGCTGTATGGAATATACAGTTGACTTGGATGCTATTTGTTGGTCTCTCCTTGATAGCTATTCTTTTGACAATCCTTAATCTCAAAAATGATATCTAATACTCTTCGAAAAATCAAATTCAAACCATGTCAACGTCGCCTTGCCGTACTCAAGTACAGCCTGCGGCTAGTTTCCTAGTTTGCTCTTTGATTTTCATTGAGTATAAATCCTAATTTTTTTCTTACTGTTTTAATCCCCCTATTTATGGTAAAATAAGACTATTAAGTTTAAAGAGGATTCCCTATGAAATTACAAAAACCAAAAGGAACGCAGGATATTTTACCTGCTGAATCTGCCAAATGGCAGTACGTTGAGGGCTTTGCCCGTGAGATTTTCAAGCGCTACAACTATGCAGAAGTGCGCACGCCTATTTTTGAGCATTACGAGGTCATCAGTCGCTCTGTCGGAGATACAACGGATATCGTAACCAAGGAAATGTATGACTTTTATGACAAGGGTGATCGCCATATTACTCTCCGTCCAGAAGGAACAGCGCCCGTTGTCCGTTCCTACGTGGAAAATAAACTCTTCGCCCCAGAAGTGCAAAAGCCAAGCAAGTTCTATTACATGGGACCTATGTTCCGTTATGAGCGTCCACAGGCAGGGCGTTTGCGCCAGTTCCACCAGATTGGTGTCGAGTGCTTTGGCTCTAGTAATCCAGCTACCGATGTGGAAACCATCGCGATGGCAGCCCATTTCTTGAAAGAAATCGGCATCCAAGGTGTCAAATTGCACCTTAACACTCTTGGAAATCCTGAGAGCCGTGCGGCCTACCGTCAAGCCTTGATTGACTATTTGACACCGCTCAAGGAGACCTTGTCTAAGGATAGCCAGCGTCGCTTGGAGGAAAATCCTCTTCGTGTCTTGGACTCTAAGGAGAAAGAAGACAAGGTAGCAGTCGAGAATGCGCCTTCTATCTTAGACTTCCTTGATGAAGAAAGCCAAGCACACTTTGATGCTGTGCGTCAGATGTTGGAAAATCTTGGAGTAGACTATATCATCGATACCAATATGGTGCGTGGTCTGGACTACTACAACCACACCATTTTCGAGTTCATTACTGAGATTGAGGGCAATGACTTGACAGTCTGTGCGGGTGGTCGCTACGATGGTTTGGTTTCTTACTTTGGAGGCCCTGAAACTGCTGGATTTGGTTTTGGACTTGGTGTAGAGCGCCTGCTTCTCATTCTTGAAAAGCAAGGTGTGGCCCTCCCTATCGAAAACGCCCTAGATGTCTATATCGCAGTCTTGGGTGATGGAGCAAATGTCAAGGCCTTGGAATTGGTACAGGCTCTTCGCCAACAAGGATTCAAAGCAGAGCGTGATTACCTCAACCGTAAGCTCAAAGCTCAGTTCAAGTCAGCTGATGTCTTTGCGGCTAAGACCCTCATCACCCTAGGAGAGAGTGAAGTCGAAAGCGGACAAGTAACGGTCAAGAACAACCAAACTCGAGAAGAAGTGCAAGTGTCACTTGAGACAATCAGCCAAAACTTCTCAGAAATCTTTGAAAAACTAGGATTTTAATGATAGATAAACTGGTCAGGAACCTAATCCTGACCTTTTTCTTTTGCAAAATGACAAAAATCATAAACTTTTTGACAAATATGCTTGTCAAAAAGAAAAAGATGTGTTACAATAAATTCAAGTTAAGAAATAAAGAAATAGGAGGGAGCCACATGTGGGTATGGATTTTTTTCCCTTTTCTCGTCTTGATTTATAGTAGTCAATCTAAAAAAATCAAGCGGTTAGAGAAGAGGTTAAAGGTAATCGAAAGAAAAGAGAAAGGAAATATAGATATGTCAAGATTATTGCAAGAATTAATTGGGAAAAATCCAACAATCGTTGGACAAGTGTTTGGAACATCTTTATGGGAAGTTGTGGATGTTGATGAGGAATGGGTCAAACTACGTCATGTCGATAAAAATGGGAAAGAAAAATTCAAGTTGCAACGTATTGAGGATATCCAAGCCGTTGAATTTGACGGAGAGTAGGTGTGTAACATGCAACTAAAAAACCGTCTAAAAGAGCTGCGAGCTCGCGATGGTTTCAATCAAACCGAACTAGCTAAGCTGGCAGGAGTTTCCAGACAGACCATTAGTCTATTAGAACGGGATGAATACACCCCGTCCATTATCATTGCCCTGAAAATATCTCAAATTTTCAACGAAACAGTCGAATCGGTATTTCGCTTGGAGGAGGACGAGTGATGAACAAGTATAAAGTGGTTTATTATGTAGTGGTCACAGTTCTATTAGTCAGCGTGTTTCTATTGATTGGGATAGACTTAGGCTGGTTTAATCCATATCAAAGTAACCAATTTGTTTGGGCCTACTTTGCTCTTATCCCAGTCGTTGACTGGATTGAAAAGAAAGCAAACAATTTAGCGAGTGAAAAAGGAGAATGAATATGAAAAAGAAACGTGGATTGTTATTATTTTTGATGTCTGTTGTCTCGGGAGCTTTCTTGTACATATTTGTAGATATATCGAAGGCTGGTGCCGAATCCCATGGAATTATGTTAGATGTAAAAGTCTTGCTACCCTGGATATCAGCTATTGGTTTACTATTAGGTTTTGTTGGTATTCTTTTGACGTTCAATTTCTTAAAGAAAAGCAGAAAATTTCACTCCTTGTATCAAGAGGAAATAGATGATGATCTGAATGAAACCTATTATGTGCAAATGTATCGGAATCTCGAGTTTGGAACCATTACTTCTAATATTACAAGTGTAGCGATTTTATTGGCTCTTGTCATCTCAGGTAGTGAAGTAATTGTACTCGATGTAAGTCGTATAACATTTTCCCTTTCCTTTTTGGCATTAGTGCTGTTCTTGCAGAGTCAAAAATATCTTTCTAAAACAATTGCGATTGTTCGTCAGTTTGATTTGGCTCTTTTCTCTACACCAAAGGATATCTTGAACTATATTAATTCTTATGATGAAGGGGAGCGTCAGGCTAATTTGGAACAGAGTTTTCGGATTTTATTCCAATTAAATCAGTATGTCTTACCAGTCTTATATATTTTTCTTTTTTTCATTTCTGTCTTGACAGGAGAGATTCAGTTACTAGCTTTCTTGCTGGTAGGAGTGATCCATATTTATATCGGTGTGATGCAGTTGCCTATGGTGAAACGTTATTTTAAATAAAGGAGTTTCTATGATTCGTGTTGAAAATGTAAGCAAAAGTTTTGGGAGCAAAAAAGCTCTTCATCAGATTTCTTTTGAGATTAAGGAGGGTGAAATCTTTGGTTTTCTTGGTCCTTCTGGCTCAGGTAAAACAACCATGATCAATGTCTTAACAGGACAGTTGGCTGCAGATCAAGGTAACACAATTTTGTTAGGCAAGAATTCTCAAGATTTAACCTCAAATGATTTGGAACAAATTGGTATTGTTAGTGATGGCAGTGGTTTTTATGAAAAGATGAGTCTTTACAAAAATCTTCTCATCTATGCTAAGTTATATGGTCTCAAGTCAGATAGAGTAAATCAGGTGCTCCAACAGGTTGGCTTGGCAGATGCTAAAGATATTATCGCAGAAAAATTATCTACAGGAATGAAACAACGAATGTTCTTGGCTCGTGCCCTTCTGAATGCTCCTAAGATTCTCTTTCTAGATGAGCCAACCAGTGGCTTAGACCCTACAACATCCAAGATGATTCATAACCTACTTCAAGAATTAAAGCAGGCGGGGACAACTATCTTTCTGACCACGCATGATATGAATGAAGCAACTCTGCTTTGTGATCGCTTATCTCTTTTGAATAAGGGGAACTTAATAGAGTATGGAAGTCCGCAAGATATTATCCAGAAGTACCATGTGGATAAGAAAGTACGTGTGGTTTATAACGACGGACGAGAACAGATAGTTCCATTTGATGAATTACCACATTTAGACACGACAGATTTGATGGTGGTTCACTCTTGTGAGCCAACTTTAGAAGAAATCTTTATCAGATTGACAGGAGAAAAGTTAGATGTTTAGAAAATTAAATGCCCTACTATGGTTAAGAGTGCAAGTTCTTATCAGCAATTCAACTTTGTTGGCGACTCTATTGATGCCTTTTGGAATAGCTGTTCTATATAATGAATTCTTCAATAAGAATGGAGAATTGAGTATGTTTCTCCTCTCTTCGAGTTTGACGATGGTCTTGAGTATGGGAAGTGGTTATATGGTATCGATTATGATGGCAGAAGATAAGGAAAAGCGCAATCTTAAATCACTCATCCTAAGTGGTGTGACAGCAACAGAATATACTATTAGTATGCTCGTCCTCCCTTTGTTGATTATGTTGCTTGGAATGATTTTACTACCAGTCTATCTTAAAGTAGATGTATCGGGTTATTTAGTTGCCTATGTTATCTATTTGATTCTAGCAACTATTAGTGTTATTTTTCTCAACCTTCTAATCGGTGCGGTGTCAAATACTCAGTCTAAAGCGCAAGTTTATAGTATCTTTCCTATGTTTATCGTCTCTGTTTTGCCCATGATTGCTCTTCAAAATGATACGATTCAGAAAGTGTTGGATTATTCGTTCGTCGGTCCTATTGTAAATCTTTTAAATCAAAAGGGTGGAGAAATATCCTTTTCTAATATCGGCATGTTACTTGCCTGGGTACTTGTGTTAGGAATAGCGAACCTCTTTGTATTGAAAAATAGCTATAAAGCAAGATAGGAGATTTATATGAAACTACTTAAAAACCTCGGCTGGTTTATTCTAGCTGTTCTATCCTTTTTCTTTGGCTATGGTATGGTTCAGAGCATGGCTCTGTCAGCTCTTGGACTAGGGGCTTCAATCTTTGGAGTCTTACCACTTTATATCGTCCTGTCAGGAGCCTATGTTTATGGAGTTTACAGATGGTATCAGACAGAAAAGGTTAGCATCCAGACGACTGCTTTTAATCGTCATATCTGGTTGCCTACTCTGGTTTTGCTAGTGGCTATTACAGCCCAGTTCTTTTTACCAGAAGATCCGTCGGTCAGTCAACAAATCGTATCTCAACTGACAGTGGAACAGCCTGCATTTGGTTTCTTTATGGTGGTGGTCTTTGCTCCTTTGACGGAAGAACTTATCTTTAGAGGGATGTTAGCACGCTACCTCTTTCCTAAGCAGGACAATAGGAAACAAACTCTGATTTTTCTTCTGGTATCCAGTGTTCTGTTTGCCTTGATTCATTTCCCAGGTGATGTGCAACAATTTTTAGTCTATACTAGTCTTGGTTTTAGCTTGGGCTTGGCTTATATTAGCAGAAAAGGTCTGGTCTACAGTATTTCTCTCCACGCTTTGAATAATTTAGTCAGCTTTTTGATGATTCTCATGCTATAATAGAGTCAGGAGGTCACATGAAACGAGTAATTTTATTAGCAGTGATTCAAGCAGTCGTTCTATTTTTCATCATTGGAGCGCTAGCTTATGCCTTTAAGGGCGATTTCTTCTATAACTATCTAGCAGTCGTCTTTGCCCCTATTGCAGGTGTCTTGCGCTTTGGGACAGCTTACACAACGGAAATTGTCTTGCCTCGAAAGGCAGCCGAAATTGCTGAAAAGCGTAAAGCAGGCAACAATTCAAAATAAAAGAGTCCGATGAACTTCATCGGATTTTTGTATGGGCGTCAATTTTTAGAGTCTTCACTTGATTTTTAAAGACTGGCAAACTTTTCTGATGATTTTCATGAAGAGCCTGCGCTTTTATGGTAAATAGTAACAGAATAAAGAGGAGAGAAACAATGAAACGTAGTATGTATGCTGGTCGTGTTCGTGAGGAACACATCGGACAAGAAATAACCTTGAAGGATGGGTTGGCCGTCGTCGTGACCTTGGTGGTTTGATCTTTATCGATCTTCGTGACCGTGAAGGAATTATGCAGTTGGTTATCAATCCTGAAAAAGTCTCTGCAGAGGTCATGGCAACAGCTGAAAGCCTTCGTAGCGAATTTGTTATCGAGGTGACTGGACAGGTCGCTGCGCGTGAGCAAGCCAATGATAAGTTGCCAACTGGTGCAGTCGAGCTAAACGTGACAGCTCTGACAGTACTGAATACAGCTAAAACAACCCCATTTGAGATTAAGGATGGCATTGAGGCCAATGACGATACACGTTTGCGTTACCGTTACCTTGACCTTCGTCGTCCAGAAATGTTGGAAAATCTTAAACTTCGTGCCAAGGTGACCCACTCTATCCGCAACTACTTGGATGAGTTGGAGTTTATTGACGTGGAGACACCATTCCTTTCTAAGTCAACTCCTGAAGGGGCGCGTGACTACTTGGTGCCGTCTCGTGTTAATAAAGGGCATTTTTACGCGCTTCCTCAAAGTCCACAAATCACGAAACAGCTCTTGATGAATGCTGGTTTTGACCGTTACTACCAAATTGTTAAATGTTTCCGTGATGAGGACTTGCGTGGAGATCGCCAGCCTGAGTTCACTCAGGTCGACTTGGAAACATCTTTCCTTACTGAGCAAGAAATCCAAGATATCACAGAAGGCTTGATTGCGCGCGTGATGAAGGAAACAAAAGGTATCGAAGTGACGCTTCCATTCCCTCGTATGAAATACGATGATGCTATGGCTCTTTATGGTTCTGATAAGCCAGATACCCGTTTTGACATGTTGCTTCAGGACCTGACAGCAGTAGTCAAAGGTGTAGACTTTAAAGTCTTTTCAGAAGCACCTGCTGTAAAAGCAATTGTGGTCAAAG
>CAKMPG010000204.1:0-4403 GCA_927911355.1 Streptococcus mitis
GTTAAATCCGACTCTAAAACATAAGTATAATTAACGGTATGAGATTCTTGGGCAGATACAGTCTGTAGGCCAGTTCCCATCAAAAAAGAAACACGCAACTGCCACAGATACAAGACCAACTGCCAATTTTCTTAATGAGAAATTCTGTCTTTCTTCTCCACTAGTTTTGAAATTCATATTCCCCTCTTTTTACATTTTTTAAATTAGTATATTAATTTATGGTAAAATATACAACTCCTCCCATTATACATCAATTTCAAAAAAGATTCTAGGGATAGATATACAATTGAATGGATAGGGAAAATCAAGTAACTAAGTAATTAACTGTTTAGCAATAAAAAAATGTCAACGAAAAATAAAAAATGGAGGAAGCAAATCTCTTCTCTCCATCTTTAAAATTATAGTAACAAATATATGTTATCTAAAGTTGTGAAAGCAACTCCTTTAGTTTCTAGTTGCCTAGTTTACCCATTCACCATTTCCATTTACTTTATAACCGTCTGGTGTTGTTGTGCTGACTGCCAAAGCTCCAGAGCCATATGCATAGTACCAGTATTGGCCAACTTTAAACCAACCTGTCTTCATAATACCAGACGCATCAAGGTAGTACCAGATTCCATTTTCTTTGAGCCAGCCTGTCTTCATAGCTCCTGAGCCATCAAAGTAGAACCATCTATTTCCGTCTGTACCCCAGCCTGTAAACATAGCACCTGAGCTACTCAAGTAATACCAGCTACCATCTACTTTTACAAATCCTGTCTGCATGACACCTAGGTCATCCAAGTAGTACCATTTACCACCTGTTTTCACCCAGCCTGTCTTCAGATCACCAGACTCATAGAAATACCATTTTCCATCTGTTTTCACCCAACCAGATTGGTCTGAACTAGAAGTTCTAAATTCTTTCAGCGCTTTTTCAACTACGACTGCTTTATTTTTAACTGTTGACAAGTTAGATGAAGTCACTTCTGCATACTGGATAGCCGGACCGTAACTGCCTACCAATTCTTCTGAAGTAGCAGCATCACCAAAAGCCTGAGCAATCGTTACGGCATTATATGGGTTGTTTGGATTCTTAAAGGCAGCAATCCCCATATGTGTAAATTTAGGGCTAATCAAAGTTTCATAATGACCAGAGCCACCTTTTGCTGAATCACCTGATTTTTTCTTCACGTAGTCTGCTTTTTCAGCACGCCATTGTTCAAGAGCTTTTAGAAAACCATCATGGTTCCAACCCAAGTTTTCTCCTAGTACACTGTTTCCTGATGGGAAGGCGCTCCAGATTTCTTTACCAGAAAGACGAGTATGGTCCATGGTTACAGAAGCTTCTGCAGCTCTGGCAAAAGCTGCCTTTTCTAGGTCAGTCGACCATTTGATAGGAACATACTTATCTACCAAGCCTTCGTCAGCTGCCTCTTTACGGATAGCATTGATGGCATCTAAGATAGCTTGTTGGTCTGGAGTCAAAAATTCTCCCTTTAATCCAACCAAAACATTGCCACTAGCAGGGTTAAGCACTTCTGAACTCAAGACATTTTCATTTCTACCATCTGCAGATTGTGTTGCCACAAGTCTGTCATTGGCAAAACATCATTTGTCAAAACTGCTCCAGCTAAAGTCAAAGCCAAGGCGCTAGCAAATACAATTTTCTTCATTTTTTCTCCTTTTATCCTTTAGATAGGACAGGTATTTTCAATATTAAATTATATCATATTTTCCTATTCTTTGCCCATTTCTACTAATGTTATAAGGTAAATACTATTCCCAAAAAAGTAGAAATTCCTATCCTTTTATTTCACAACAAGCTCATAACGTGTCTTGCTTGTAAAGGTTTGACCTGCTTTGAGAATGACTTGGTCTTTGAGGTCACTGTGAATGGCATCTGGTAAAGCTTGCGCTTCAAGGGCAATCCCATTGTGCTGTACCATTGGCTGGCCTCCGATGAGTACGCTCTCATCCACAAAGTTTGCTGTGTAGACCACAAAACAAGGGGCCTCTGTCTTGAAAAGTAGGAAACGACCTGAGTTTTGGTCATAAAGGAAACCAGCATTGTCATGGCCTGCAGGAAGGGCAAATGGGTGATCCAAACCAGATACCAACTGGATTTGCTCATCTTCCTCTGCAAAGATGTCCTTCAACAAAGCTCCATTGTAGATGTGTTTAACCACATCACGAGTAGCATCTGGAGTCTTATCTGGAACACCGTCAGGAGCGATTGGGTAAATGCCCTCCGTATTTAGCTGGAAGACATGGCGGTCAATTGTCTGCGTGAAATCACCAGACAAGTTGAAGTAGCTATGATTAGTTGGATTGACAAGCGTATCCTGATCAGTCGTTACCTTATAGCTGATTTCGTAGGCACCAGTTTCTTCCAAGTGATAGCTGATCCAGATCTTAAGATTACCAGGAAATCCTCCTGTCCCGTCTGTACGCTCTGTGTAGAGGGTTAAGCCATGGTCGCTCACTTCGACCAATTCAAACAAGCTTGAATCCCAACCTGTTGAACCACTGTGGTTACAGTTGCTAGCGTTGTTGACTTCAAGATTATAGGTCTGGTCATTGAGCTCAAATGTTGCACCTGCAATGCGGCCCGCTACAGGACCTACACTTGCTCCATGCTTGGGACTATTGCCTACATAGCTATCAAAATCATCAAAGCCCAAGATCACATTGGCAAAATTCCCAGCCTTGTCAGGCGTGACATAGCGCAAGATGGTCGCACCATAAGTCATAACTTCAAGCTGGTAACCACCATCAGTCTCAAAGCGATAAGCCAAGACATCCTTGCCCTCATGATTTCCAAATACACGCTCTGTGTATGCTTTCATTCTTCTCTCCTTTGATCCATTTCTCTTAAGTAAACAAACCATAGAAAGTGTAGTCACCATCTATGGTTGTAGTTTCTATTTTCAGAATCCTTTGTCAGAAAACCTTAAGTATCTTCTTAACAAAAGGGGTTCTTCTATACTTGTTTTATGCTTCCACACGTTCAGTCCATGAAGTCGCTGTTGTTTGAAGAACCTTGTTGAGTTCGTCAATGTTCTCAAATCCAGTTGTACGCAACCACTCACGAGCTGCTGCTTCACCGTCTTTGATGTAGGCTTCAACTGATCCAGCCCAGGTTGCACGGCCGCAAAGAACACCGTTGAAGTTTGCGCCTGATTCGTGGGCAAAGACAAGCGTTTCTTGGAAGAGTTTAGCTGATACACCCGCACTCAAGTAGATGTAAGGAAGATTTGTTGCTTCGTCTTGAGCTTTGAAGAAGGCTGCTGCTTCTTCGCGTGTATGAACGACTTCTCCATCACCAAAGCCTTCAACGTATTTCACATTGACTGGAACTTCCACTTTCAAAACATCGATGTTGAAGCGTGGGTCTGAGAAGACTTTCATAGCACCGATAACCTTGTGTGGCTTCACTTTTGCGTATTCTGCTGAACCTGCGTCAGCGATTTTTTCATCGTAAGCCAAGATTTCAAGGAAGAATGGAATGTCTTCCGCCACACACTCAGAACCGATGCGTTCGATGTAGGCTTGTTTTTCTTGGTTGAGTTCGTCAGCGCTGTCTACGTCATAGTAAAGCAAGAACTTAACAGCATCTGCACCTTGTTCCTTGATACGTTTTGCAGACCAAACGTCCAAGCAGTCTGGCAAGCGTTTGGTGCTTGTTGTATCGTATCCTGTTTTCTCATAAGTAAGGAGAAGACCAGCATTGGCATCAAGCGCTTTTGTAGCTGGAAGTCCGTACTCAGGGTCAAGGAGCATTGATGATGCGTATTTGGTCAATTCATCTGCAACCAATACTTTAAGTTCTTCCATTTGAGCGACTGTTGGCTCTTCCGTTTGGTATTGAGCCATGAGGCGTTTCAAAGCACCACGTTGGTCAAAGGCAAGAGCTGAGATAATGCCGTTCTCGTCAGAGAGTTTTTGCAAGCAAGCTACTTTATTAGGACTTAATTGTAATTTACTCATAGATACTTCCTTATTTCTGATAGTCATGAATGATAACACCTTGTACCACACGGTTTACTGTACCTGTAGGAGACGGTGTATCTGGTTTGTTTTCCACTTTGAGCGAAGTCAAAAGGGCAAAGAGTTGGGCATAAACGATGTAAGGGAAGACATAGTAAATATCGTTCAAGACACCGCCACAACCAAGGGCTACTTCTTTGACATTTTCAAGACCAAAGGCTTGATCACTCAAGAGCACAACACGACGAGCAATGTGATCACCAGCAACTTCACGAACCAAGTCCAAGTCGTACCTTGCGAGTGTAGTCTGACGTTGTGCCAAAGATCAAAACAACTGTATCTTCATTGATAAGAGATTTTGGACCGTGACGGAAGCCGACTGGACTTTCATACATAGTCGCCACCTGACCAGCTGTTAATTCCAAAATCTTGAG
>CAKMPG010000205.1:0-8657 GCA_927911355.1 Streptococcus mitis
ATGGCATGATTGGGTGAAGGAGACGAAGGATCTTGTCCAAGGTGTAAAGGAGAACAGAACGTGTGATAACTTTCTCTTCTTCGTTATCGCTATAAAGGACTTCCTTAGTCAATTCAACATACCAGTCCGCAAACTCATCCCAGATGAAGTTGTAGAGGATGTGGCCAGCCACACCAAATTCAAACTTATCAAAGTTAGCAGTAGCTTTTCCGATGGTTTCATTAAGGTTGTGGAGAATCCAGCGGTCTGTGACATTACCAGCTTCCTTGTTGACAACTTTTTCCACATTGGCAGTTGCTTGCTCAAGGGTCAAACCTTCATTGTTCATGAGGATGTAGCGAGAGATGTTCCAGATCTTGTTAATGAAGTTCCATGAAGCATCCATTTTCTCGTAAGAGAAGCGGACGTCTTGACCTGGTGCAGAACCGTTTGAAAGGAACCAACGCAGGCTATCTGTTCCGTACTTTTCAATAACATCCATTGGGTCGATCCCGTTACCAAGAGATTTAGACATCTTGCGTCCTTGCTCGTCACGAATCAGACCATGAATCAAGGCATTTTTGAATGGCGATTTGCCAGTAAATTCCAAACCTTGGAAAATCATTCGAGATACCCAGAACGGGATAATATCATAACCAGTCACCAAAGTTGATGTTGGATAATAACGTTTGAAGTCTTCTGAGTTGACATCCGGCCAACCCATGGTAGAGAATGGCCAAAGAGCCGAACTGAACCACGTATCCAAGACATCTTCGTCCTGAGTCCAACCTTCACCTTCTGGAGCTTCTTCGCCGACATATATTTCACCCTCAGCATTGTACCAAGCAGGGATTTGGTGACCCCACCAGAGCTGACGAGAGATAACCCAGTCGTGAACATTTTCCATCCATTGGAGGAAGGTATCGTTGAAACGAGGTGGGTAGAATTCAACCTTATCTTCTGTGTCTTGGTTGGCAATAGCATTTTTCGCCAATTGGTCCATCTTAACGAACCATTGAGTAGACAAGCGTGGCTCAACCACTACACCTGTACGCTCTGAGTGACCAACGCTGTGGACACGTTTTTTCGATTTTAACGAGGGCACCGATTTCTTCCAGCTTAGCAACGACTGCCTTACGAGCTTCAAAACGGTCCATGCCTGCAAATTCAAAGGCCAAGTCGTTCATGGTTCCGTCGTCGTTCATCACGTTTACTTGTGGCAAGTTGTGACGTTGACCCACCAAGAAGTCGTTTTGGATCGTGGGCAGGCGTGATTTTCACGACACCAGTACCAAATTCAGGATCTGCGTGTTCGTCTCCAACGATTGGGATTAATTTATTAGCAATTGGAAGGATGACATTTTTACCAATCAAGTCCTTGTAGCGTGGGTCTTCTGGATTGACCGCAACCGCAACGTCCCCAAACATGGTCTCAGGACGAGTTGTGGCAACTTCAAGGACGCGTGAACCGTCTTCCAGCATATAATTCATGTGGTAGAAGGCACCTTCCACATCCTTATGGATAACTTCGATATCAGAAAGGGCAGTGCGAGCTGCTGGGTCCCAGTTGATGATGAATTCACCACGATAGATCCAACCTTTCTTGTAAAGGTCCACAAAGACCTTGCGAACAGCTTTTGACAAGCCTTCATCAAGAGTGAAACGCTCGCGAGAGTAGTCGACAGAGAGCCCCATCTTGCCCCATTGTTCCTTGATGGTAGTGGCATATTCGTCTTTCCATTCCCATACCTTGTCGAGGAATTTTTCACGACCTAGGTCATAACGTGTAATGCCCTCTCCACGCAAGCGCTCCTCAACCTTAGCCTGAGTGGCAATCCCTGCGTGGTCCATACCTGGAAGCCAAAGCGTATCAAAACCTTGCATGCGTTTTTGACGGATAATGATATCCTGCAAAGTTGTATCCCAAGCGTGACCAAGGTGGAGTTTACCAGTTACGTTTGGTGGTGGAATCACGATTGAATAAGGCTTAGCCTTTTGATCGCCTGAAGGCTTGAAAACATCAGCATCAAGCCATTTTTGGTAACGACCAGCCTCAACCTCGGCTGGATTGTATTTAGGTGAAAGTTCTTTAGACATGTGTTTGTCCTTTCTCTATTGTATTCATTTTATCTTGAATTTGCTTAGCAGCTTCTTCTGCAGACAAATTCGTATTATTTATTTTAAAGTAGTGGTGCAACTCATTCGGTTGATGTCGGGAATTTAATTGAAGGGTTTCAGCTGTCTCTAAAATTTCTCTTTCAGATATCTCAATATGCCGTTTCAAGGGCTTGTGCTTCAACCGGTTCTCCGTTTGATTTCGACGTAAACGCTCCTCAAGACTTGTTTCCAATTCAACAAAAAGAATCTCTTGATGATAGTCATTCAACAAATCCTGAATTTGCTTCAAATACAGCAGCTGGTACTGATTTGAAAAATCAATCACGTCTGTTAAAATCACATATCGCTGATTTCTAGCGCTAGCTCCAAGGAAAGAAAAGGTAATTCCACGAACAAATTCCCACATCTCCTCTGTGTAGTCCTGATAGATTTCTAGCGCAAAATCGATGGCTTGATGGTTATAAAAGAGGGTAGAATCCGTCAATCGAGACAGTTCTTGACCAATCGTCATTTTTCCTGAGGCTGGAGCACCAATGATGAAAAGATGCATCAAATCACCTCCCACTCACTCCTCAGCATCTGCCACTGTGCGGACTCGTAAAACGAGACGTTCTGTTTCCAAGCGTTCTGGCAGTTCAGTTTTTGCCATCCTTTTTCCTCGCTTTCCTAATGAAGCTTCCCATAGAATCAACTCGGTCATCTAGATAACGATAAACGCGCTGGTAGCCATCCCCCATAAAGTAAGTCGGCGCAAAACGGTCATTCTTAAAATGCCCCTTGTCATCCAAGAACTCTGGATCAGCTAGTCGTTCGATAATCTTGGCAAAGATATGACAGATTCCATCTTCCTCGATAATCCGATCTACCTGACAATCCAATACTACTGGACAAGCCTCTAAAATCGGTGCCTGAGTCCGTTCAGAAATCTCGTAGTCTAGCCCCAGGTATTTCAATTTCTCTCGATGACTGATAAAACCAGCCTGCTCCATCTCAAGCATGAGATTTTCATCAGGAATATTCACAGTAAACTTCTGGTAATGCTTGATTTGCTCAGCCGCATTTTCCTCAGCACCAACACCGATGACTAGCCAATCTCCCAAGCTATAGGAGGAGCTACAGGTCGTAATATGATGCCCAAAATTCTGATCCTGATAACCTAAGATGAAGATAGGAAAGCCATAGTAGAGTTTACTTGTTTTAAAAGATTGCTTCATAACAACCTCCTTTTACTAAGACGCAAAAGAAAATCCCTGCCATCTACATGACAGGGACGAATGTGCTTATCCGCGGTACCACCCAATTTCGGGCAGTTGCCCGCAACTCTCGTCTTTAAAACAAAAAGACACTTTTATTTCAATTTTTCATCCATTAGCAACTAGTTTTGACACATTTGTGGACTTCTCAGCGCCGCCACTTTCTGTAAAATGTGGGATTCAAAACACCTCTAATGGCTCTATTGTAGCAAGATTTTTTCGGAAATGCAAGGAACAAGAAAGATTACTTGAACTTGATACCATTTTCTTTCAATTTCTTAATAGTAGCTGGTCCGATTCCTTTTAAAGCAAGGAGTTCTTTCTCAGTCCAGTTTTTAAAATCTGACGCAGACTTGATACCTTCATCGTAGAAAGTTTTGGCACGGTCAAGTGGGAGTCCACCCAAGTTTGCTGCAAAATCTTCTACAGAATTGGCTATTTTTTGAGCTTGCTCTTTGGTAGCTTCTACTGCTTGTTCAACTTTTTTAGAAACAGCCTTACCAGCTTGGCTTGCTGACTGCTCAGCACGTTTTACGACTTTTTTTGTCTCTTCTACAACCTTAGTCACAGTACTTGAAAAAGCACCTGCACGACGGAGGCTATTTCGTAATTGTTTTTTACGATTGAGTTTCTTTGACATGATAAAATCCTTTCAATAAAAAACCCCTGCTCTGACAAGGATTTAATATAAATATTCTATCAAGATTTTAGTAAAAAATCAAGAATCTATCTCGTTTAATAATTTCGCTCACCAAACAAGCCATCTGGCAAGTCATGAAATCCCTTACCTGCCTTGAAGTTTTCAAACTTACCAAGCAAGAACTGATAAGCATCCAAGCGGCTTTCATAGCGAATCATGGCATCTTTGGCACGTTCGTCTTGGTCTTCTTCGTAGACTTTTTGACTTTCCTTGTGCGCCATGTCGTTGATCATGATCTGGGTATTCACCCAGGCCTCAAATTCCTTCATAAATTCTTGTTCGTAACTCATTTTTTCTCCTTATTCTAATCCACGGAAATAGTCCGTGTCAATCTCACGGTAGGGCTGGATATCCTGAACGTACTCCAACACACCTTGGAATTCTCCCTCTTCATCGTGCACTGCGGCATAGGTGATGTGGACAAACTTGCCTCGCGACTCAGACTTGAACCACATCTCATACTTGTCCTTGACTCCCTCACGAAGTCCCTTCATGATAGTCTTGACCTTGTCCAAGTACTTAAGCGGATGGCAAAGTTCAACATTGCGCCCAACTTGGGACGGCGTCCGTTTGAAAATCATCTCATCAGCCGGCGTATTGTCATTGTAATACTGGAAAATATCGTCTTTATTGACAAAGGTAATCTCCATGGGGAGGTGATTGAGAATCAGATTAGCCTGCTCGACTGAAAGATAGCCATTCCCAAAAGCCTGTTGACTATGACGGTCCAGCACTGCTTCCTTTTCCTTAGGGGTAAAGGTAATAGTAAACTGGCCTTCTGGCGTATCGATAACTTGCTGAACTTGACCCTCTGCCGTATCTAGCTGTACGGGCTCCTCTGCAATCTTTTCCTCAACGAAACTCTGACGTTCTGGCACCCATTTCTCAGACGGACGGATGATGGCATAGCCGTAGGCATCGCTCTCTTCCGCAATCTGAAGCCAGTCATCCTGAGTAAAGGACTCAAGGAGAATCATGAGAAGGATAGACTCTTCCTTGAAAATCATACTTTCAAACTCTGTCGCAAAATCTTCAAAAGCTTCCTTTACAGTGGAAATCGGCACTTCTGGTAATGACTTGGCTGTCGCTAGAGCTGTCTGAAAGAGTTCCCTAATCTGGTCATCCACTCCCCACATGACCTTAGGAGGTGAATCGTGACCATAGCGCTCCATGATGGGGAAGAAGAGCTCTTCCTTACGCTGGTAGTGGATGTCAAATTGCCCCACAAGTCCCATCTGACGGACCAAACCCTTGCGCATCTCCGTAAGCATTTCCTCGTCTTCCATCGACTCATAAGTATCTAACAATCTCCGAATTCGAATCAAGGCAGCGCGGAGTGCCAGATTTTCATCCTTGAAGACGCGAACTGGGTGACCTGGGTGCTCGGTATCTGCAACTTCGACACCCTTAACAGCATTTTTAAAAAGATTAGCATGGACATCGCAGAGTTCCATGACATCTTCAAAGGTGACACCTGAGTCTGAGTTCATCAGCTCGTGCTCCATGAGGGAAATCTCGATGGCTGACACACCTGTAAAGGTCGCATCAAAGCGCTCTTGAACCGACTCAGGCGAGGCACCATTGTGCAATTCTAATAAAATATCCCGTAGGACATGAATTCGTTCATCTGCCATCAGTCTAATCCAATCACTTCGTAGCCATTTGCTTCCAGTGTGCGAACAATCTTGTCCATAGGAGTTCCTTCTAGCTTAGAACCCTGTTTGAGCGATACTTTGCGACCGACTGTATTGCGCATCAAGGGATTAGCAAGGGGTTTAAATCCCAGCTCCACTAGGATTTCCAAGACTTCTGGATGCTTGTCCACCACTTCTGCAACGGGAATTGACACATCGATGATATTGTCCATGACGACCTCCATTATCGTTTATAAATGATATTATTTATTTTATTATACCATAAGGAAAGAGATTAAAAAAACTAGCAGTACAAGACTTGCTAGTTCTCTGAGATTTGAATTACGGACTAAAAAAGTTTAAAGAGCCAATCCAATAGCTTAAATAATAGCTTGTAAAACAATAATTGGACTGCAAAAGAGATAATCATCCAAAAGAATTTCAAAATTCCAATAATCGGTTTGATAAAAATAATGGCAAGAAGTCCCCAGAAAAATTTCATTCTCTCTCCTCTGGCTTGATGATCCACCGAGCCGTATCCATTAGCTTGTCTGCAATAAAAAGTTTTCCCAGACCGACAACGGCGTGGTCATCTTTCTTTATCGTTTTCATTACTTTTACACCTTGCATGGTCAAAAAGTAATTCCCATAAGTTTTAGCTAGAATTTTTTATGAGTCCCATATTACTCTCCTTCGATGATTTCAGCCTCTTTTCGGATTGTTTCAACATCTTCTTGATATTGAACTTCACTATAATTGACTAGTTTGGACAATTCTTTCTGCAAGCTTTCACCCATTGGTTTCATAGTTGCAAAGGTTAAACCACCTGAAATGATACCACCCAAGATAGGAATGAATTTTCCCATTCCTTTGGCCAGCCCTCCCTTGGTAAGATTCACACCAAATATTCTTAAGACTTTTTTCAAAATAGGGTACCAAAGCGTCTTTGTTAAAGCTTTATTAGGTACTGTTTTCATTACCTGTTTGGCAATTGTTATACCACCTGCACGTAGCAAGGCAGCGGTTCCATTCACCCCCAACATGACACCTAGATAAAGCAAGAGTGTATTTTGAGCATCCTCGCTCAATTCATCGCGTGAAGCCCAAAGATCTTCATAACCATAAATATAACCTAATTCTTGAGCCAATTTCAGAGAGAAACCATAAAATTGAGCTACATCAGCTGGAATAGTAATCGCCATAGCAATCCCTCCAGGTAATCCTGCCAAAACAGAAGTTCCACTCGCCAATAAAACATTATCCCTAATGCAGGCATTAGCCACTCGATCTAAAGTTTCTTGAGATAAGAGAGACGTTGGGCCTTGTTCTAATAAGGTAGGAATGTCCTGTGGATCCAATTCTTTGGAAAACTTATCCACTAAAAATTTCGAACGATCAACCTTAACAACTGGTAATTTTACCACTTGTTGCAATACTTGCATAGCTAACTCTTGTTCAGCCATATACAAACTCCTTTTACTTCTGTAAGTTATAGTCTATGATAGCATACTCTTTTAAAGTATGTTTCAAATTCCCCTCAAAAGTTTTCAAAAACTCCTTATTTTTTAGATAAATAGTCCAAAACACAAAATCAAAATCCTTGGCAACTTATTTGTTAAAGAACTTTAATAGTCTTTGTAGAGACAACTCGAATATTCAACTCTACCTTTACAACTTGATATTCTATCTATGAACGATAGTCTATTGTTGTTTTACCTAGAATGTCCCTTGAATACGTACTAACTATGAACTTTCGAGTCTCATTTTATAAATCCATAATTTCTTTTTTCTTTCGATCAAACTCTTCCTGAGATAGTATCCCAGCATCTAAAAGAGATTTTAGTTTTGTAAGGGCTTCGATTTGTTCATCTAATGATAAACTTGGTTTCATTGCTTTTTCATCTAAACCTTGTGCCATATTCATACCAAAAATCATCCCTGCACCATCACCTAGACCATGTTGCTCCACTCCTGATGCAATTTTTTGTTGTGCTGCAATATTAGAAGCTTTCTGCGATACATCATCATAAGCCTTTAAATTCATCTTATTTGATGAAAATTGTTTAACCAATTCCTTAGATTCTGGTGAGAACTCAATATTAGCAATGGCAACTTTTACAATCTCAAATCCAAAACGTTCTTTCCAAGTCCCTGCATACTGTCCATCATTCGATACTTGGGTTGCAAGAATTGAAGCTTGTGACGGCAATTGTGAAATACGATAAGTTGTTGACAAAGAATTGAGTGCAACAATAAAAGATTGGAGAAACTCTGTCACTATTTGTGATCTAGCTTGAGCACTGTCGAAAGTATAATAAGTCACATTGGCAGGAAGAAAATTTCTGATAAATTGCTTAGCATCTGTAATTTGGATAGAAAATGTTCCAAAAGCACGTACTTCTAAATCTGTCCCATAAAACAAATCATTATACATGACTGGACCACGAGTTCCAAATTTAATATCACGAATTTCTCTCAAATTAACAAAACAAATCTGTTTTTGCTGATCACTTTGACCACCGAATCCAACACGATTAACAACATTGTCAAACAGTGACTTTTTCAATCCATCACCGTTAAAAACACTGCTCTCACCATTTTGGTATTCATATCCACCTGGTTCTATAATAATTTCCTCGATACCAGATTGACTAAAGATAAAGGCAGCAGTATTTTCTGGAATAAAAAATCTTGGATCCGTTGGAAATAACACCGACAGATCCCTTCGTATTGACACCCCTACCATTATTACTTTCTTGCACAATACCTGGACTTACAGCTGTATGTTCATCAAAAGCTTGAACTGTGATAATTTCTTTCCACTGATCTGCAAATGTCCCACCGATAGAATCTGTGATTGCTTTTATCAACCCCATTTAATTGCCCCTTATAAACTCTGCTCCATATCACAATAGGCACATCTCACTGTTTGCTTCACTTGACCTGACAAAGGTGCTCCACAAAAGCTACACT
>CAKMPG010000206.1:0-3193 GCA_927911355.1 Streptococcus mitis
AGAATATGCTAGTGGGTTGGGAAGTTCTCATACCTTCTATCGCTATATCTGGCCAATTGCTCTTTCTATCCAAGGCTTGACAACAAGAGATAAGGCAGAGAAGAAATTCTTGCTGGATCAGCTGGTTGCTTGCGATGGGGGGCACAGGTGTCATGCATGAAAGCTTCCATGTGGACGACCCCAACTCTCTACTCTCGTGAATGGTTCTCTTGGGCCAATATGATGTTCTGCGAGTTGGTCTTGGATTACCTTGGATATCCGCTAATACTCTTCGAAAATCTCTTCAAACCACGTCAGCTTTATCTGCAACCTCAAAGCAGTGCTTTGAGCAGCCTACGGCTAGCGTCCTAGTTTGCTCTTTGATTTTCATTGAGTATAAGGAGCTCGCCTTCGCTTCACTGATTCTTATCAGAATCACAAATTTACATTTAAAACGTTAACAATAAAAATTTAAATTTAGAATGAGGTTTTACTTCATGGAAAATGTTGTCGTACATATTATCTCACATAGTCACTGGGATCGTGAGTGGTACTTGCCTTTTGAAAGCCACCGTATGCAGTTGGTGGAATTATTTGACAATCTCTTTGATCTCTTTGAAAATGACCCTGAGTTCAAGAGCTTCCACTTGGATGGTCAAACCATTGTCCTTGATGACTACTTGGAGATTCGCCCTGAAAATCGCGACAAAGTCCAACGATACATCGACGAAGGCAAACTTAAAATTGGTCCTTTTACATCTTGCAAGATGACTACTTGATTTCAAGTGAAGCCAATGTCCGCAACACTCTTATCGGTCAGCAGGAGGCTGCAAAATGGGGCAAATCTACTCAGATTGGTTACTTCCCAGATACCTTTGGAAATATGGGGCAAGCTCCTCAAATCCTTCAAAAATCAGGCATTCACGTGGCAGCCTTTGGTCGTGGTGTGAAACCGATTGGATTTGACAACCAAGTTCTCGAAGATGAGCAGTTTACTTCCCAGTTTTCAGAAATGTACTGGCAGGGTGCGGACGGAAGTCGTGTCCTCGGGATTCTCTTGCCAACTGGTACAGTAACGGGAATGAAATCCCAGTTGATAAAGACGAGGCCTTGACCTTCTGGAAACAAAAACTGGCAGACGTGCGTGACTATGCTTCGACCAACCAGTGGTTGATGATGAACGGCTGTGACCATCAGCCTGTCCAGAAAAATTTGAGTGAAGCCATTCGTGTGGCAAATGAACTCTTCCCAGATGTAACCTTTGTTCATAGTTCTTTTGATGAATATGTCCAAGCCGTGGAAAGTGCCCTACCAGAGCAATTATCAACGGTTACAGGTGAGTTGACCAGTCAGGAAACAGACGGCTGGTACACACTTGCCAACACTTCTTCATCTCGCATTTATCTCAAACAAGCCTTCCAAGAAAATAGCAACCTCCTAGAGCAAGTTGTAGAACCCTTGACGATTATCACTGGGGGCCACAATCACAAGGATCAGTTGACCTATGCTTGGAAAACACTTTTGCAAAATGCGCCGCATGATAGTATCTGTGGCTGTAGCGTGGACGAAGTTCACCGTGAGATGGAGACACGTTTTGCCAAGGTCAATCAAGTCGGAAACTTTGTTAAGAGCAATCTTCTTAACGAATGGAAGGGTAAAATCGCTACAGCTAAGGCTCAAAGCGATTATCTCTTTACTGTCATTAACACAGGTTTGCATGATAAGGTTGATACTGTCAGCACAGTGATTGATGTGGCGACTTGTGATTTTAAGGAATTGCACCCAACAGAAGGTTACAAGAAGATGGCTGCCTTAACCTTGCCAAGCTACCGTGTGGAGGACTTGGATGGTCGTCCTGTAGAAGCTAAAATCGAAGACCTCGGGGCTAATTTTGAGTACGATTTACCAAAAGACAAGTTCCGACAAGCTCGTATCGCTCGACAAGTGCGCGTGACCATTCCAGTTCACCTAGCGCCACTTTCTTGGACAACCTTCCAATTACTGGAAGGAGAACAAGAACACCGCGACGGTATTTACCAAAACGGAGTGATTGATACACCATTCGTAACGGTGAGAGTAGATGACAATATCACAGTTTATGACAAGACAACTCACGAAGCCTATGAAGACTTTATCCGCTTTGAGGACCGTGGGGATATCGGAAACGAGTATATCTATTTCCAACCAAAAGGAACAGAGCCAATCTATGCAGAGCTTAAGGGCTACGAGGTCTTGGAAAACACAGCTCGCTACGCTAAGATTTTGCTCAAACATGAATTGACCGTGCCTGTCAGTGCCGATGAAAAGCTAGAAGAAGAGCAAAAGGGTATCATCGAGTTTATGAAGCGTGAGGCGGGACGTTCAGAAGAATTGACAAGCATTCCTCTGGAAACTGAGTTGACTGTCTTCGTTGATAATCCACAAATCCGTTGCAAGACTCGCTTTACTAACACTGCCAAAGATCACCGTATCCGTCTCTTGGTCAAGACACATAACACGCGTCCAAACAATGATTCTGAAAGCATCTATGAAGTGGTGACACGACCAAACAAACCAGCAACTTCATGGGAAAATCCTGAAAATCCTCAACACCAACAAGCCTTTGTCAGCCTGTATGATGATGAAAAAGGTGTGACCGTATCCAACAAGGGATTGAATGAATACGAAATCCTTGGAGACGACACTATTGCAGTGACCATTCTGCGTGCGTCAGGTGAGCTAGGTGACTGGGGTTACTTCCCAACACCAGAAGCTCAGTGTTTGCGTGAGTTTGAAGTCGAGTTTGCTCTCGAATGCCACCAAGCCCAAGAACGCTTCTCAGCCTATCGTCGCGCTAAAGCCTTGCAGACACCGTTTACCAGCCTTCAACTTGCTAGACAGGAAGGAAGCGTCGCTGCGACTGGTAGCCTCTTGAGCCATTCTGTTCTCAGCATACCGCAAATCTGTCCAACAGCCTTTAAGGTAGCTGAAAATGAAGAAGGCTATGTCCTTCGTTACTACAATATGTGTAGTGAAAATGTACGTGTACCGGAAAGTCAACATCTCTTCCTTGACCTACTTGAACGACCATACCCAGTTCATAGAGGCCTCATTTCACCACAAGAGATTCGTACAGAATTCATCAAAAAAGAAGAAATTTAATTTCAAAAAGTAAAACATAAAAAAGAAAGGAGGGGCGAAAAAGGGTAAAGAACTAAACTGCTGATTTCGCCCC
>CAKMPG010000207.1:0-13686 GCA_927911355.1 Streptococcus mitis
GCTAAAAGAAATGTTTGGCGAAAAAGAAATTACAGTTAGGATGGAAAAAATTCTCGAGATAAAGTAGAACCAAAATTTTGTTGGAAATATTGAAGAGTTTAAAGACACTGCTAACTACGAGAGTGAAAAAGCAAAATGTCACGAAGTTTAAAGAGGCTCATAAAGCAATTCAGTATGTCGACCAAGTTCCAACAAATGCAAAATTTTGTAAAAAAATGTGTTTGAAGTAAATGTAGATTTTAAACTAGGAGATAAGAGTACAGATTCTTATTATCCTAGTGAAGATGATGATTCTAATCAACCAGAAAAAACTTATTTAGCTTATAGATTTGGCTATTTTGGTTCGAAATATTATAGTGAAGATACTAGATATCAATATGGATTAGGCCAATTATATAAAGAATATGAAAAAGATGGAGTTCGATATAGAATTGCCGCACCTACGAAATATGAACAACATGCGTCAATATCTGAGCCTATTTATAGTGAAATTCATTATTACGACTTATACCAACCAACCCGTGCTTACCATATTAGTGATCAACTAACTAATGTTAAAAACATCTACGCTAAGTAATAAACAGAAACTACTGAGAGTAAAGGTAGTGTCATTGTTAAGTATGAATTAGCGGATGGAACTTCTATTAAAGAAAGTACAGATGTTGTTAAAGATGCAGTGATATCTTCTACAGAAACTAAATATTACTTAAATAAGGATAATCAAAAAGTAGTAGTAGGAACACCAACGACAACAAACAAAGAGGTTTCATATGATGCTACAACGGTAAAACTACAAGAAATCACCAAAGATGGTAAAAAATATAAACTAGTAGGACTGAAAACTGGCTCTCCGGCTGAGACAGGAAAAGTTGCATCAGGAACTACTGAAATTACCTATGTCTATAAACTAGCAACGGGTGGAAATGTATTTGCAAAATACATGTTAGAAGGAACAACTACTGAAATAGCAGCAGGAAAACTACTAACACAAGATGCTTCTATAGGAGATGAATATACGTCTACTGCTCCTAAAGTGGGAACAATACTTCAAAAAGATGGTAAGTCTTATTTTTACAAAGGACATCGTGCTACATCAGCGCCTGAAATAGGTACAGTTGATGAAAATGAAAAAACAGTTATTTATGACTTTTTAGAATACTTTAGTGAAAAAGGTGAACCAGAAGTACAGCCGGAATTACCAGAAGGAATTGTAAGTGAGAAGGGTGAACCAGAAGTACGACCAGAATTACCAGAGGGAGTTGTAAGTGAGAAGGGAGAACCGGAAGTACGACCAGAATTACCAGAAGGTATTGTGAGTGAGAAGGGTGAACCGGAAGTACGACCAGAATTGCCAGAAGGAGTTGTAAGTGAGAAAGGTGAACCAGCGATTCATCCTGTAGCTCCATTATTGATTACTCGTCATATTATTATTGGATCAAATGAAGAACTTATTCCAATTCAAATTGGTAAATTGGCTCCTAAATCTGATATCATATCGAAAAATGGTAAGAAATATCGATATACAATGACCCATGAAAAAGATGGCATTATTACCCATTTATATACGGAGGTAATAGGTGATGATGTAACGAAACCACAGAATCAAGAATACCTTCAGTCAAATCCTGTTAAGATTGATGAACCTACAAAACAAGAAGGTTCTCATCAAGATGAAGCGGTTGCCCAAGAAGAGGACAAGTCATCTCAGGGGCAACACTCAGAATCTGGGGAAGAGTTACCTCAAACAGGGCAAGATGAACTTCCAAACACTGGTACAGAAGACAATGCTAGCCTAGCAGCACTTGGACTTTTAGGTGTCTTGAGTGGATTTGGATTTCTTGCTCGCAAGAAAAAAGAAGACTAATTCTAATTAGATTTTCTGACAAGAAAAAGGAGTAGGATATCATATCCGCTCCTTTTCTGTTGAGGTTGAGATGAGAGTCATCTTAGAGCTGGTTAAAAATTTTCAATGGTTTGATTATCAATTCTCTGTAGATTTTCTCGTTCTAATCCCATATAGACAAGATTACAGAATCATAATCTATAAATTGTCTGGCTTGACTTTCTTGATGGAAATTATATAATAGTTGTAACGAAAAGAATTACAATGAGAAAAGAGAACCATTTATGACCTATGAATACAAGAGTCACATTTATTTGGCAGAGGCAGTTTTAAATGTAAAGGATTTGGCAAGTCAAACAGCCTTTTATCAGCAAGTGCTTGGTTTAGAAATCTTATCTCAAACTGAGACAGAGGTCATTCTGGGACTTGGAGGAAAAGCCTTGGTACACTTGATTCAAGCACAAGAGAGCGATGAAGTAAGGGAACATTATGGTCTTTACCATCTGGCTATTCTTTTGCCGACACGCAAGGCTTTGGCAGATGTCTTAAAACACCTGACAGATTTACAGATTTCTCTTGTCGGCGGTGCAGATCACGGTTACAGTGAGGCCCTTTACTTACAGGATTTGGAGGGAAATGGCATTGAACTCTATCGAGATAAGCCGGTTTCCACATGGGATATTCGAGAAGATGGACGCATTATCGGAGTGACGGAGGCTCTTGCGGCGCAGGACATTTATGAGTTGGGGGAAAGAGTAGAGCCCTTTATCCTGGCAGAAGGTACGAGAATGGGGCATATTCATCTTTCCGTCAAGGATAGTCGAAAGTACAGCCAGTTTTATCAAAATGTGTTAGGGTTAGAGGATAAATTCAGTGTGCCTAGTGCTAGTTGGATTGCAGCTGGGGACTATCATCATCATTGGCAGTCAACGAATGGGGAGGAAAAGATCTGGCTTCGCGTAAGCAAGGCTTGCCAGGCTTAGCCTATTATGTCATTGAGGTTGCGAGTAAGGAAGAACTGCTAACGATTGCGCAACGAACACAAGAAGTTGACGCACCAATCAAGTGGCTGACATCGAGCCAGTTGGAAATCACAGACCCAGATGGAATTGTGACTCGTATCCGTTTAGACAGGATATGATGACAATCAGAGTATCAATTGTAGGAAGTGCTCCTTATTCTAGTCAGATATGTAGAAAATTTGATATGATAGTAGAGAACAAGGAGAAGAAAACAATGACCAGTGAATATCAGAAAATGATAGCGGGAGAGGTTTACCGTCCATCGGATCCAGAATTGCGAGACTTGGCTCAGGCTTCTCGCCAAAAACAGTCTGCTTTTAACAAGGAAGAAGATCCCTTGAAGGGGGCGGAGATTGTCAAGACTTGGTTTGGTTCGACTGGGAAAAATCTCTATGTTAATCCACGCCTGGTGGTCGACTATGGAGTCAATATCCATCTAGGGGAAAATTTTTATTCTAATTGGAACTTGACCATGCTGGATGTCTGCCCCATTCGCATCGGTAACAATGCTATGATTGGTCCCAACTGTCAGTTCTTAACTCCCCTCCACCCACTAGATCCGCAGGAACGCAATTCAGGGGTCGAATACGGCAAGCCCATCACTATTGGAGATAATTTCTGGGCTGGAGGTGGTGTCATTGTCCTTCCGGGAGTGACACTGGGGAATAATGTTGTTGCTGGAGCAGGGGCCGTGATTACAAAGTCCTTTGGCGACAATGTTGTTTTAGCTGGCAATCCTGCGCGCGTGATTAAGGAAATACCTGTGAAATAAAGCGATTGAGCAAATAGTTTTTAAGATAAGAAAAAAGCATCATATCAACGTTTTTTAAACATTTGATATGATGTCTTTTATCATAAATCAGATTGACTTTTTCTTCTTACTATTGAGTGTTTACCTGGATTCTTTTTAGATTTTACGCAAGAAGTTCTATAAATTCTTTCTCTTCTTGGCATTCTTGGTCAGGGAAACCTGGTAAGTATCCTGTTCTTTAGTGAGATAATTGATGATTTGAAAATCGTCTGTTTGAGCCTTGAAATCCATTTCATAGACAGTGGTGACTTGTTCTCCATCATTGCTAGTATCAATCGAGATGAGGTCTAACTCAGTACAGAATTGTGATAGTCCAGATTGGATAGTTTGAAGTTGATTTTCTTGGTTCGCAATTGTGATGGTCAATAGCCTGCGACGTTGGTGATTGCTCTTGCTTTGTTGCTTCTCTAAAAGAAGCCATACCGCTAAGATAAAGACAGTGAAGAGAATAGCTAGAGCTAGGTAGCCTGTCCCTGCTGCTAGCCCGATAATCATGGCAAGGAAGATAGCAATTAGTTCCCGTGAACCACTGGTAGCTGAACGAAAACGAATGAGGCTAAAAGTTCCTGCAACGGCGATAGAGGTTCCTAGGCTGCCATTTACCAGAAAGATGACCAAGGTCATCAAGCAGGGGAGTAGGGTCAAACTGACAGCGAATTCTCGTGTATAGAGAGTACGGTGTTTGTAAGCCCAGGTCAGCGCCAAACCTAAAATCAGGCTGACCAAGAGAGCCAGAAAGAGCTGGATAGGATTTGCAGTGGCAGTTGTGTCGTTGAAGATAGAATTAAAAAGATTAGACATAAGTAGTACCTACACTTTCTGTGCTTGGTCGTGGGCTATAGTCCAGCCCTTGAGACTTGTGGTAGGCGCAGCTGTATTTTGAAAATTTCTGCTCTACCAGTCCATATTGGTCGAGAATATCTTGTAGCCATTGGGGTTTTCTACCTGGAGCTTTAATTTCCATGATGACAATGTCCTCGTTTAGTAGAGGGAAACCGTCCTTTCCTGAGAATAAACTGACATTATCATCACGATAGGTTAGATTTTGGTCAATGGTGATACGAATTTTATTGTAGGGAAAACCGATAATTTCTTTTCTTTCTTTTCCTTGAGAGAAAAACGGTCATAGTATATATACATACGAGGGATAATGGCTTGCTGATATTCCTCTTGGAGTTGCTGGATTTTTTCAATCATCATTCGATCCTTGATACTGCTATCCAGCTGTCCCTTGGTCATAAACTGGGTGATAGACTGGGGAGTCGATAAGAGACGATGTTTTCGTCCGACACCAGCTCTGTCCTTAGATTTGATTTCTAAAAATACCTGACTATCAGGCTGGACTTGACTGAGATAGGTTCGCATCCGAATCTTTTCTTTGCGCTTAGTACCTTGGCCATCCTCCTGAATCATATCAAATTGCTCTGTATCAAAGTAGATGTTGGAAATGGTCGAAGTTGGATAATCATCCTCTACGAGGTATATTTTTAAGTCCTCTATTAAATTAGCCAAGTCACCCTTGGCAACGACATATTTGGTTTCGATTCGTTTAAAGCTTGTTTCAATTGGTTTCATAAATCCTGTCTCCTTTATCAAACTATTTTAGTACGCTATCTTATTAGCAGATAGGTGTGTCTGGGCAAGTTGAACTTGCTTGTGATTAGTCTATGGAATTTTCCTAAAACTTTTGTTAAAGATAACTTAACTGAAACTGAACTTAAGAAAATTTTCAGAAAAAGTTTAGATTTTTTTCAGACTTCCCCTGTAAACTAAGCTCAAGCTAAATGAAGGTGAGGAAAAAGTATGAAATCAAAAAAAATGGACCCTAATCTTAACCAGTTTAACAGCTCTGACTTTGATGACAGCTTGTGGGCAGTCAACGACCAAGTCAAGTACAACTGCAGCGGCAGATACCACTGCCATCTCAACTTCAGCTACAAACAGTCAATCTTCTTATTTTACAGAAAAGGACTATGATACTTCTTATGATGAAAGTACAGCTTCTAAGATTGAGTTATCTGGCTCATCAGCAAACGTCTCTGGAGATGGGGTGACAGTCTCTGGATCAACAGTGACCATCACAAAATCTGGGACCTATGTGATTTCAGGTCAGTCTGACGGAGTGCAGATCAAGGTCGAGGCAGATAAGTCGGCAGATGTTCATCTAGTCCTAAAAGGTGCGACCATTACCAATACCAATGCAGCAATTTCAGCGACATCAGCCGGTCATGTCTACCTGACTCTGGCGGAGGGAACTACCAACAGTCTCTCTGACTCAAGCTCTAATAGTGATGACAAGGCAAATGCAGCTCTCTTTTCTAAGGTGGATTTGACCATCAATGGCTCAGGTACCCTTACTGTCGATGGCAAGAAGAACAACGGAATCAAGGCCAACGACACCCTCCACATCACGGGTGGAACCTATAACATCATAGCAGTTGGCGATGCCTTTAATGTTAATGATGAACTCAATATCACTGGTACGACCATGACCATCGATGCCAAGGAAGATGGTGTCAAAGTTGACAATGATGAGGATATGACTGTCGGCAATATGTATTTGGCTAACAATACCATAACAGTCACAGCAGGAGATGACGGTATTCACGCTTCTGGTAACCTAGTGATTGACAGCGGTACTTACACCGTCAAGAATTCGACTGAAGGAATTGAAGGGAAAGCCATTACGATTAATGGTGGTGATATCAATGTCTACGCGACAGATGATGGGGTCAATGCAGCTAATAAAAATGCTCAGCAAAGCGATATTTACTTTACCATGACAGGTGGTAATCTAACTGTAGAAGTCGGTCAAGGGGACACAGATCCGATTGACTCAAATGGCAATATCACGGTCACAGGTGGAACCATTAAAATGATTGGTCAATCAGGCTTTGACTTTGATGGAACAGCGACCTATACAGGTGGAGATATCTATCTCAACGGCGAAAAACAAACTGATATTGTGAACTCTATGCCTGGAGGCGGTGGACCTGGTGAGGGACCTCAAGGCGGCGGTCCAGCCCCTGGCGGACAAGGATAAACAAAAAAGGATAGCATTGCTAAGAGCAATGTTATCCTTTTTGTATCGTAGATTCATATGTTGCGAGTGGTTTTATAATCGTAGCTTTCAAAGGCTAAATTGTTCAGTCACCCGTTTTTGTTTACTTGAATTTCTTGAATTTTAAGAAGGTATTGAGTAGTTTTCCCTTAAATGTTTTGTTTTGGTAGGCGATTGTGAGGGAATTGAAAAATTCAACTGCTAGGTGTTCTTGGTGACCGAGCTCCATCTAGCTTGGGGTTGCTTCTGGGGAAAAGACGCCTAATTTGATGCGGAGTCCACCTTTTTTCATCTTGAACTGATGCATACCATACATCTTGATATCAAGGCTTGTATCGGACATGAGAGTAGCAGTATCACCTGCCATAGAAATTTTTGTATCGACATCCGGAACGCCTGTTTTTTCAGTATCTAGACTGATAAAGATTTTTTGATAAGTTGGTTGACCGTACTCTCCAATCAACTCCTCACTTCCTGTCCACCGTGAACTCCAGCAAATACAAAATGTTCAGGGTGAATTTTAAAAGGAAGTGCTTGGTCACCCATTTTATTTAGTCCTTGGTTGAAGGCGAAGAAATCTCTCAAAGTAAATCCATCCACGTAAGCAGCTTGTAGGTTACGTCCCTTAACCGAATTCTTAGAAAGCCATGCCGCATTTGGTCTGATTCTGCTAGACGGTCAGCGTAGAGTTCGAGGATTTTTTGACTTCCAAGGGCTAATTTGGTTTCAATTAGGTCTTGAAAATTTCTTAGTCTGTTTCATATAAAAATGAGTAAAATGAATTCCCATTACCAAGGTCATTAGAGTTGCGATAGCAATGACGATGGTTGGATTAGCCGAGAAAAGTAGAGGGAAAATAGGCCTTTAAAAAGTGGACAGAAAAGACCATTTCGGAGTATAGAGAGGAAGTTCAAAAACATTTTTAGAAATAAGACATGTGCATTATAAACATCAGATACGAATCTGGTGCTTTATTTTTTAAAGAATTTCAACTTTTTTTCTTGACAAGTGAGTAAACACTCACTATAATAGGTCTATATTCAGTAAGTGAGTAAACACTCACCTAGGAGGAAGCATATGAAAAAATTGCTACATTTACAAGATTTGGATAAGTCTTTTTGTCGTCAAATGGTTTTGAATCATGTCAGCTTTGAATTGCAGCCGGGAGAAATTATAGGCTTAATAGGTCCGTCTGGTGCTGGTAAATCGACTATGATTAAGACTATGTTAGGGATGGAAAAAGCTGACGGAGGGTTGCTTTGGTATTGGATCATACTATGCCCAATCGTCATATTTTAGGAGATATTGGTTATATGGCCCAGTCAGATGCCTTATATGAGGCTTTGTCAGGTCAAGAAAATCTGGAATTTTTTGGTCAGCTAAAAGGGCTATCCAAAAGAGATCTGACAGCTGAAATTGCCCATGTGGCTCAAGTTGTGGATCTGGCAGAGCATTTGAATAAAACGGTATCCGGTTATTCTGGAGGAATGAAGCGACGCTTGTCTTTAGCCATCGCGCTTCTGGGGAATCCTCAGCTCTTGATTTTGGACGAACCGACAGTTGGAATCGACCCTTCTCTTCGGAAGAAAATCTGGAAAGAATTATTCGCGCTTAGAGACAATGGGGTTGGGATATTAGTTACTACCCATGTTATGGATGAAGCAGAGTTAACGGATAAGGTCGGCTTATTATTAGGTGGAAAAATCATTGCTTTTGATACACCGCAACACTTAAAAGAAAGTTATCAAGTTTCAAGTATTGAAGAAGTATTTTTGAAAGCAGAAGGAGAGTAAGATGAGAACCATTGCTATTGCTAAAAAAGTTATCAAAGAATTGCTTCGTGACAAACGAACCTTGGCTATGATGTTTGTAGCGCCGGTATTTATTATGTGGCTGATGAACCTCATGTTTTCAGCTAGTACAACCGTGAATGTCAAGTTAGCGACACAAGATCTACCAACTGGTTTGATAACGAAAAATGGATGAGCTTGATCATGTGGACATCGAGACTTATCAAGACTTAGATCAGGCCAAAGAAGCGCTAGCAAATGAAAAAGTCGATGCTGTGATTTCTTATAAAGACGGTGAGTATCAGGTCGACTACGCAAATACAGATGCCTCCAAGACATCTATGATACGACAAGTGTTACGAACAAGTATCGCCAGTGAAGGCACCGATCAGTTACTATCTCGTATCAAACAAGCTCTTCCACAATTGAAATTAGATGCAAAGGCGCCTGAAATCAAAGAATCTTACCAATATGGAGATAAAAATACTGGATTCTTTGCACGTATGATTCCAATTTTAATTAGCTTTGTGGTCTTCTTCTTTGTCTTTTTGATTTCTGGTATGGCACTTTTGAAAGAGCGCACAAGTGGAACCTTGGATCGCTTGTTAGCAACCCCAGTGAAACGTTCTGAAATTGTCTATGGCTATATGTTGTCTTACGGTATTATTGCGATTTTTCAAACGGCAGTTGTCGTCTTAGCAGCAATTTGGCTACTAGATGTAGAAGTTGTAGGAAATATTTTAAATGTTATAATAGTTAATGTGGTACTGGCTCTTGTAGCACTAGCTTTTGGAATTCTCTTGTCTACTCTAGCAAAATCAGAATTCCAAATGATGCAATTTTATTCCTCTCGTGATTATGCCTCAACTCTTTTTCTCAGGGATTATTCCATTGTCATCCATGGGAGCATGGGCTCCAACTGTGGGGAAATTTTTGCCATTAACCTATTCTGGTGATGCAATAAGCCAGATTATTCTTTACGGACACAATCTTGGTGATATTTTGCCAAATCTTGGTGTTTTAATGATTTTCTTGATCATTTTAACAATTCTCAATATTGTTGGATTGCGTCGTTATCGTAAAGTTTAGAAATCAACATAAATAATGCTAAAAAGGTGTGAAGATTAGATGGATAAGACTGTTTTTGAATCGTTTGAAGATTACTTAGAAGAAGCGAATTACCCTCAAGGAAAGAAAAAAAATCATGCAGGCAGCAGTGGATCTCATATCAACTAGGAGTTACCATGGGACCTCAACTCTTCACATAGCTGAGCGTGCTGGACTAAGCCAGGCAACTTTGTTTAAGTATTTTAAGACGAAGGATGATCTACTGACGGCTATTTTACATCCTGTAGTCCCAGGCATTTTCGGTAGTTTTGTTGAGGAACTCTTAGCTTTTGAAACGACAGAAGAGAGGGCTCGTTATCTCGTCCACGATCGTATGAGCTATCTCAAAAAAAATCGTGCTTTGATGAAAATCATTCTGCAGGAGAGTTTTTCAAATAAGAAACTAAAAAATGAACAGATTTTTATCTGGAATGCTATTCAAGATAAACTTCGAGTGCTTCATAAAGAATTGCTAGCAGATCCACGTGTAAATCCAGAGTTAACGATTCCTCAAATGGTTCGTATTTGTGTTGGTCCATTGTTGGCTTACTTCGCTCAACTTTATATCGTTAGCGACAACGGAGAAATAAAGGAAGAGGACCTAGACTTATTAGAAAAACAGATTTTAGGTGGTTTGTGGAAATAAGGGAGTTCTAGAAGAGCTAAGATTTATTTACTTGACTTTCAAACAAGCTAAAAAAGACATGTTCTGCTTATTTCAGATTCATGTCTTTTTTGTTGTTGGATTTTGTATTCTTCATAAGTCCTCAATCGCTTTGCCAAAACAGAAACCGACTTCTCCAGCGGTGCAACGATTTCTCAAGTGTATGGAAGAGGAGATTTCTGGCTTGCTAAAGAGAATTCCTTGACACTCTGTCAGCTTTTGATACAATAGTACAAAATTAGAGGAGGTAGGTTATGATTCAGAAACACGCGATTCCTATTTTAGAGTTTGATGATAATCCTCAGGCGGTTATCATGCCCAATCACGAGGGGCTGGATTTGAAATTGCCAAAGAAGTGTGTCTATGCTTTTTTAGGTGAGGAGATTGACCGTTATGCGAGGGAAGTAGGGGCGGACTGTGTCGGCGAATTTGTTTCTGCCACCAAGACCTATCCAGTTTATGTCATCAATTACAAGGGCGAGGAACTTTGTTTGGCTCAGGCTCCTGTTGGTTCAGCTCCAGCAGCCCAGTTTTATGGATTGGTTGATTGGATATGGTGTGGAGCAGATTATTTCCACTGGAACCTGTGGTGTGCTGGCTGATATAGAAGAAAATGCCTTTCTAGTCCCTGTTCGCGCTCTGCGAGATGAAGGAGCTAGTTATCACTATGTGGCGCCTTCTCGTTATATGGAAATTCAGGCAGAGGCTATTGCTGCTATTGAGCGAGTGTTGGAAGCCAGAGGGATTCCCTATGAAGAAGTCATGACCTGGACGACAGACGGTTTTTACCGAGAAACGGCTGAAAAGGTGGCTTATCGCAAGGAAGAAGGCTGTGCTGTTGTGGAGATGGAGTGTTCTGCGCTTGCGGCAGTAGCCCAACTGCGAGGGGTTCTCTGGGGTGAATTGTTGTTCACAGCTGATTCCTTAGCAGACTTGGACCAGTACGATAGTCGTGACTGGGGTTCAGAAGCTTTCGAGAAGGCCTTGGAACTCTGCCTTGAGATTGCCTTTCAGATATAGCTACTCTCCTTCTTTTTATGGTACAATGGATATATGTTATTCAAATTATTTGTGAAAAAAATTGAAAGGGCCTTGGGCGGACTTTCGCCAGCTCGTCGGATTTTTTTAAGTTTCGCTGGAGTTATTTTTATAGGCTCTCTTCTTTGAGTTTGCCTTTTGTTCAGGCGAGTGGTTCGCAGGCTACTTATTTTGACCATCTTTTTACGACGGTGTCTATGGTCTGTGTAACCGGCCTTTTTACGCAACCAGTAGCTACTACCTATAATGTCTGGGGGCAGTTGATTTGTATGCTCTTGATACAGATTGGTGGCTTAGGTCTCATGACTTTTATCGGGATTTTTTATATCCAAGGCAAGCAAAAGCTTAGTCTGCGTAGTCGTGAAACCATTCAGGAGAGTTTTAGTTATGGGGAAAGTAAGTCTTTGAAGTCTTTTATGCGTTCCATCTTTTTGACGACTTTTCTGGTAGAGGGTTTGGGAGCTTTTCTTCTTAGTTTCCGTTTTATTCCTGAGTTCGGCTGGGGACGAGGTATTTTCACCTCTATCTTTTTAGCCATTTCAGCCTTTTGTAATGCTGGTTTTGATAATTTCGGCAGTAGCAGTTTAGTGGCTTTTCAGACGGATCCCTTAATCAATCTGGTTATTGCTGGCTTGATTATCACAGGTGGTCTTGGCTTTATGGTCTGGTTTGACTTGGCAACCCAGTTTGACAAGAAGAAAAAACGCCGTCTACGTTTCCACACCAAACTAGTTCTTTTCTTGACTGCAGGGATTTTGCTATTTGGGACAGTATCCACACTCTTTACGGAGTGGCACAATCCAGGAACAATTGGCAATCTCAGTGTTCCAGAGAAAGTGCTGGTTAGCTTTTTCCAAACCGTCAGCATGAGAACAGCTGGCTTTGCTTCTATTGATTACACTCAAGCTCGGCCTGTGACCTTGTTTATCTATATCCTACAGATGTTTCTGGGTGGAGCGCCTGGAGGGACGGCTGGGGGGGCTCAAGATTACGACTTTCTTTGTCTTGTTGGTCTTTGCGCGTAGTGAATTGCTGGGCTTGCCTCATGCCAATGTTGCGCAGAGAACCATTGAGGCTCGAACAGTCCAAAAATCCTTTAGTGTCTTTATTATTTTTTTGATGACCTTCTTGTTGGGCTTGATGTTGTTGGGAATTACGGCAGAAGGAACACCGCGATTTATCTACCTCATGTTTGAGACCATTTCAGCTCTTGCGACAGTTGGGGTAACGGCAAATCTGACGCCAGAATTGGGCAAGCTAGCTCTCAGCATTGTCATGGTGCTCATGTTTATTGGCCGTATCGGTCCCTTGACCTTGCTGGTTAGTCTAGCGGATTACCAGCCTGATAAGAAAGATTTGATTCAGTATATGAAAGCAGATATTAGTATTGGATAAGAAAGGAAGAATGATGTCAGATCGTACGATTGGAATTTTAGGTTTGGGGATTTTCGGGAGTAGTGTCCTGATGGCCCTTGCCAAGCAAGATATGAATATCATTGCCATTGACGACCACGCCGAGCGCATCAATCAATTTGAGCCAGTTTTGGCGCGTGGAGTTGTGGGCGATATTACAGACGAGGAACTCCTCAGAACTGCAGGAATTGATACCTGTGATACGGTTGTAGTGGCAACAGGGGAAAATCTGGAATCGAGTGTGCTTGCAGTTATGCATTGTAAGAGTCTAGGGGTACCAAGGGTTATTGCCAAGGTCAAAAGCCAGACAGCTAAGAAGGTGCTAGAAAAAATCGGTGCTGACTCGGTGATTTCACCTGAGTATGAAATGGGGCAGTCTCTAGCGCAGACCATTCTCTTTCATAACAATGTTGATGTCTTTCAGCTGGATAAAAAATGTGTCTATCGTGGAGATGAAAATTCCGAGTGTCTGGGCAGGTCAAAGCCTGAGCCAGCTAGATCTACGTGGCAAATACAACCTCAATGTCCTAGGATTTCGTGAACAAGAAAATTCACCCTTGGATGTCCAGTTTGGCCCTAATGATCTCTTGAGGGCAGATGCCTATATCTTGGCAGTAATAAATAACCAGTATCTAGATGACTTGGTAGAATTAAATTCGTAGAGGAGGGACTCCCTCTTTTGATGCTCAAAATAGCAAATAGAGATAGCAACCCTTGTATTCTAGTAAAAGTCCTTCAGAAGCTGGACTTTATGGTAGAATAGAAAGAAGTGACAAGAGAGAGTAATACTCTTCGAAAATCTCTTCAAACCACGTCAACGTCGCCTTACCGTAGGTATGGTTACTGACTTCGTCAGTTCTATCCACAACCTCAAAACAGTGTTTTGAGCAGCCTGTGGCTAGCTTCCTAGTTTACACTTTGATTTTCATTGAGTATA
>CAKMPG010000208.1:0-5788 GCA_927911355.1 Streptococcus mitis
GCTTTTAAACGAATTACAGCTGAAGGTTTCTATAAGATGCTACGCCTATTTGGACGGCAGAAGTTGTTTTTAATCATGCAGACTATCGATTGGTTTCTAAAAGATTCTTGAAGGAATTAGAAAAATTCACTGAAGTTAATCTTTTTCTTCGTGGTTTAATGCCTTTAGTTGGTTTTAAATATTCTTACGTTTCATATAAGCGCCATGAACGAATTGCTGGTGAGAGCCATTATCCATTATCTAAAATGCTTGGTTTGGCTATGGATGGTATTACCAGTTTATCGATCAAACCAATTCGGTTGATTACCAGTCTAGGTGTTTTGACGTCACTCTTTAGCTTTCTATTGATTATTTGGGTTTTATGGAGCAAGTTTGCTGGTTCGGTTGTGGCAGGATGGGCCAGCACTTATGCAATAGTCAGTTTACTTGGTGGGGTTCAATTGATTAGTTTGGGCGTAATTGGCGAGTATGTTGGAAAGATTTATCTAGAAACGAAACGTCGTCCGAGATATATCATTAGTGACCGTACTTTTGACAAGGATAGAATTTCATAGGATTTTTAATCCTTGAAAACTTTCCAAAATTTGGTATAATAGTACTACTCAAGGGAGTAGCTGGCAGAAACCTGTGATAGTGTCGTCATTCCGAATTTTATACTGAAAAGTATGCTTTCCGGCACTATCTTAAACAGCGAGACTTGTTATGATTAATAGGTCTCTTTTTGTTTGTCGTAAAAAGATGCGATGAGGGAAAAGAGAGTCTGTTTTGCACACAATGTCAAGGAGGAGACACATGTCAAAAGAACAAAAACGCCAAGCGTTTTACACTCAGAGTCCTGAAGAGGTCTTGAAGGCTGTGGATGCGACCGAGCAAGGTTTGTCATCAAGTGAGGCTGAAAAGCGCCTTGCAGAATTTGGCCACAATGAACTCGAAGAAGGCGAGAAACGATCAATCCTGGTCAAATTTATCGAGCAATTTAAGGATTTGATGATTATCATCCTAGTTGCGGCAGCTATTTTGTCAGTCGTGACTTCTGGTGGGGAAGATATCGCAGATGCTATCATCATCCTAGCCGTGGTTATCATCAACGCTGCCTTTGGTGTTTACCAAGAAGGGAAAGCAGAAGAAGCGATCGAAGCTCTCAAATCCATGTCTAGTCCAGCTGCCCGCGTTCTGCGTGATGGACACATGGCAGAGATTGACTCTAAAGAATTGGTACCAGGTGATATCGTTGCCCTCGAAGCTGGTGATGTAGTACCTGCAGACCTACGTTTGCTTGAAGCCAACTCTCTTAAAATCGAAGAAGCAGCTCTTACAGGTGAGTCTGTGCCAGTCGAAAAAGACCTGACAGTTGAACTTGCTGCAGATGCTGGTATTGGTGACCGTGTCAACATGGCCTTCCAAAACTCAAACGTGACCTATGGTCGTGGGATGGGTGTTGTTGTCAATACAGGTATGTACACGGAGGTTGGTCACATTGCTGGCATGCTCCAAGATGCGGATGAGACGGATACACCACTTAAACAAAACTTGAACAACCTTTCTAAGGTCTTGACCTATGCTATCTTGGTCATTGCCCTTGTTACTTTTGTAGTTGGAGTCTTCATTCAAGGGAAAAATCCACTTGGTGAGTTGATGACCTCTGTTGCCCTTGCTGTTGCAGCCATTCCAGAAGGGCTCCCAGCTATCGTAACTATCGTTCTTGCCCTTGGTACTCAAGTTTTGGCCAAACGAAACTCTATCGTTCGTAAGTTGCCAGCAGTAGAAACACTTGGTTCAACAGAAATCATTGCTTCTGATAAGACTGGTACGCTGACCATGAACAAGATGACAGTCGAAAAAGTCTTCTACGATGCAGTCCTACATGACTCAGCTGATGACATTGAACTAGGGCTTGAAATGCCCCTTCTTCGTTCAGTTGTTTTGGCAAATGATACCAAAATAGATGTGGAAGGCAACCTGATTGGTGACCCAACCGAAACAGCCTTTATCCAATATGCCTTGGACAAGGGCTACGATGTCAAAGGATTTTTAGACAAATATCCTCGTGTGGCTGAATTGCCATTTGATTCTGAACGTAAGCTCATGTCAACAGTTCATCCACTTGCAGATGGACGCTTCCTCGTAGCTGTTAAAGGTGCGCCAGACCAACTCTTGAAACGTTGTGTTCTTCGTGATAAGGCTGGGGATATTGCTCCGATTGATGAGAATGTTACAAACCTCATCCATACAAACAACTCTGAAATGGCCCACCAAGCCTTGCGTGTCCTTGCAGGTGCTTATAAGATTATTGACAGCATTCCAGAAAACCTGACTTCTGAAGAGCTTGAAAATGATTTAATCTTTACTGGTTTGATTGGGATGATTGACCCTGAACGTCCTGAAGCTGCTGAGGCTGTTCGTGTGGCTAAGGAAGCGGGAATTCGTCCAATCATGATTACGGGTGACCATCAAGACACTGCAGAAGCTATTGCTAAACGTTTGGGAATCATTGATGCAAATGATACAGAAGGCCACGTTTTAACTGGTGCTGAACTCAACGAACTGTCAGATGAAGACTTTGAAAAAGTCGTTGGTCAATACTCTGTTTACGCCCGCGTGTCTCCAGAACACAAGGTTCGTATCGTCAAGGCTTGGCAAAAACAAGGTAAAGTCGTTGCCATGACAGGTGACGGTGTCAATGATGCGCCAGCTCTGAAAACAGCCGACATCGGTATCGGTATGGGAATCACTGGTACAGAGGTTTCTAAGGGGGCTTCTGACATGATTCTTGCAGATGATAACTTTGCGACTATTATCGTTGCAGTGGAAGAAGGACGTAAGGTCTTCTCAAACATTCAAAAGACTATTCAGTACCTACTTTCTGCCAATACTGCTGAAGTATTAACTATCTTCCTATCAACCTTGTTTGGTTGGGATGTCTTACAGCCAGTTCATCTTTTGTGGATCAACTTGGTAACCGATACTTTCCCAGCTATCGCTCTAGGTGTTGAGCCAGCTGAGCCTGGTGTCATGAACCATAAACCACGTGGACGCAAGGCAAGCTTCTTCTCAGGTGGTGTTTTGAGTTCTATCATCTATCAAGGTGTACTCCAAGCAACTATTGTTATGAGTGTTTATGGTCTTGCGATTGCTTACCCAGTTCATGTGGGTGACAATCATGCCATTCATGCAGATGCCCTAACTATGGCCTTTGCAACCCTTGGTTTAATTCAGCTCTTCCATGCTTATAATGTCAAGTCTGTTTACCAATCCATCTTGACAGTTGGACCATTCAAGTCTAAGACCTTCAACTGGTCTATCTTGGTATCCTTCATCCTTCTCATGGCAATAATCGTCGTAGAACCACTTGAAGGAATTTTCCACGTAACCAAACTAGACTTGTCTCAATGGGGAATCGTCATGGCTGGAAGCTTCTCAATGATTATTATCGTCGAAATTGTTAAATTTATCCAACGCAAACTTGGCTTTGACAAGAATGCGATTTAAAAAGAAAAAGTCATCTTCGGATGGCTTTTTGCTACAGTTTAGGGAAAGGGCTTGCAGTTATCGGCTTTTGTGCTATAATTGCTATAATATAGTAAAAAGTAAGTGGAGTGTGAGGAAGTGGAGAAGAAAATTGTAAAGGATATTTTGTTTTTATCTCAGGTGTCTCAGCCGGCAAGTCAGGAAGACCTTTATCTTGCTAGAGATTTGCAGGATACGCTTTTAGCAAATCGTGAGACTTGTGTCGGTCTGGCTGCCAATATGATTGGGGTGCAGAAGCGCGTGATTATCTTTAATCTTGGCTTGGTTCCTGTGGTCATGTTTAACCCAGTGCTCCTGTCCTCTGAAGGAGTTTATGAGACAGAGGAAGGTTGTTTGTCCTTGACAGGTGTGAGACCTACTAAGCGTTATGAAATCATAAGGGTTGCCTATTGTGACAGCAAGTGGCAGGAACAGACCATTACTTTGACAGGCTTCCCGGCTCAGATTTGCCAGCATGAACTGGATCACTTGGAAGGACGAATCATTTAGGAGGAAAGCAAATGAAACGAATAGTCTTTGAACTTATTTTTATCGCAACGACCTGGTATATCTTTTTACCGCCTCTTAACCTGACCAGCTGGGAATTTCTCTTTTTCCTCTGTGGGCATTTGCTGGTTGTAGCAATCTTATTTGGCTTTGGCAAGGGAATCAATCTGGTCAAAACGGTTCATGTGCGCCACGGAAAGGCGGAAGCTGCCTTAAATCTAGAGGGTTTCAAAATCAATCGGTTAGGGAAAATCCTTTTAGCTTCTATTGGAGGAATTCTTCTCTTGGCAGCTTTGGTTTCCTTGGTGACTTCTAGCATTTTTCAGGCTAAGAATTATGCCAATGTAGTCACGGTTACTGAAAAAGACTTTACTGAATTTCCTAAGACTGACACCAGTAAGGTTCCTATTTTAGATAGAAGTACTGCTGAAAAAATTGGTGACCGCTACTTGGGTTCCCTAACGGATAAGGTGTCGCAGTACGTAGCGGCAGACACCTATACCCAATTGACGATTGATGGGAAGCCTTATCGGGTTACACCCTTAGAATATGCAGACCCTATCAAGTGGTTTAATAATCAGGCTAAGGGAATCGGCGAGTATATCAAGGTGGACATGGTAACCGGTAATGCGGACTTGGTGGACTTGAAGACACCAATCAAGTATTCTGACTCGGAGTATTTTAACCGTGATGTCAAGCGTCACCTACGCTTGAAGTACCCAACTAAAATCTTCAAGACTCCATCTTTTGAGGTGGACGATGAGGGTAATCCTTTCTATGTAGCAACGGTTTACCAAAAGCAATTTGGACTTGCGGTTCCTCGTCCTGTTTCAGTCATTATCTTGGATGCCACAAATGGAGAAACCAAGGAATACAGCTTGGCAGATGTTCCAGAATGGGTGGACAGGGTTTATCCAGCTGAGGAAACTATTGAGCAAATTAACTACAACGGTAAGTACAAGGACGGTTTCTGGAATGCTATGATTTCCAAGAAAAACGTGACCCAGACTACCAAGGGCTATAATTACTTGTCTATCGGTAATGACATCTATCTCTACACAGGCGTGACGTCGGCCAATGCAGATGAAAGTAATCTTGGTTTCATTCTTGAAAATATGCGAACAGGAGAAATCACTAAGTACAGCTTGGCTTCTGCGACCGAAGAATCAGCCCGTGAATCAGCCGAAGGTGCTGTTCAGGAGAAATCCTACAAGGCGACCTTCCCAATCCTCATCAACCTTAATGACAAGCCTCTCTACATCATGGGCTTGAAGGACAATGCTGGCTTGGTCAAAGAGTATGCTTTGGTAGACTCAGTCGAGTACCAAAACGTTATCGTAGCTACGACAGTGGAAGAGCTACTCAGCAAGTACGCCAATAAAAACGACCTTGAAATTGATAATGCAACAACAGAAAGCATCAAGGGTGTGGTGGCAGACCTCAAATCAGCTGTTATCAAGGGAGACACCGTCTACTTCTTTAAAGTTGATGGCAAGATTTACAAGGTTAAGGCCTCAGTATCAGATGACCTGCCTTACCTTGAAAATGGTAAAAACTTTGAAGGTCAAGTAGGAAAAGACAACTATCTCAAGACCTTTAAAGTACAGTAATACTCTTCGAAAATCAAATTCAAACCACGTCAACGTCGCCTTGCCGTACTCAAGTACAGCCTGCGGCTAGTTTCCTAGTTTGCTCTTTGATTTTCATTGAGTATAAAACTCACGATGTTTCTGCTTTTCCTAGTGGACATTTGTCTACTTTTTTTATATAATAA